>CAKZTD010000238.1 GCA_937921595.1 uncultured Saprospiraceae bacterium | reverse complement strand
GGACTGCCACCGACTATTGAAGACATAGATGATTTTTTAGCTGACCAAACACCCACTGCTTACGAAAAAGTAGTCGACCGTCTTTTAGCATCTTCAGCTTATGGAGAACGAATGGCTATGGAATGGATGGATCTTGCAAGGTATGCGGATTCTCACGGAATGCATGCGGATGGTTGGCGAATGATGTGGCCTTGGCGAGATTGGGTTATTGAAGCTTTTAATGAAAATATGGCCTATGATCAATTTGTAACCTGGCAGTTAGCAGGCGATCTTTTACCCGAGGCTACTAAAGAACAAATTTTGGCTACCGCTTTTCATAGAAACCATACCATGACTGCTGAAGGTGGAGCTATCGATGAAGAATTTAGATTAGAATATGTCTTCGATCGAACGAATACTACCGCAACTGCTTTTATGGGCTTGACCATGGAATGCGCTCGTTGTCATGATCATAAATTCGATCCGATTTCTCAAGAAGAGTATTTCCAAATGACTGCTTTTTTTAATAATGTAAAAGAACTGGGGATGACTGGGGATGATGGTAATTATGGGCCAATGCTTTTATTGACTGATGATGAAACAGATAAAGAATTAGCAAAGCTGCAAAAGCAAATTTTAGAAAAAGAAAAAGCATTAATAGCCAGCAAAGAACAAGTTGAAGCCACCGCTAATTTTATTAATAATTTAAAACTTTCAAAACCAGTTGCTTCTTTCCCGATCAATTCAGTGAAACCAGGATTTACAAAAGAAGTTTTTGATTGGAAATTAAATGGAGCTTATGTTGATGGGACTAAAAATGGATTTGTATCACTTAGTTTAGAATTGGTAGATGATCGAGGTGGGAAAGTTTTTCAATTTGATAATGAATACGATGATTTTTATGTTATAAACGAAGGCCTTGTAGAATCAACCGAAGCGTATTCTGTGGCGATGTGGATTAACACCAGTAAAAAGGATTCTTCCAAAACTCAAGTACTCATAGGTACAGCCGGAGATAAAAATAATTTCTGGCGAGGTTGGGATTTTTACCTGGATGGAGAAAATAAATTGAATACTCGATTCATTCATTCTTTACCTCATAATTACATTCATACCCAGGCTTTGGAAACAGAAATAAAAACAGATACATGGTATCATGTTGCATTCTCATATGATGGAAGTGGAAAAGCGGAAGGAATTAAAATTTACATCAATGGAAAAGCGGAGAACTTGATTTATCCTTATGATAGATTGTATAAAAATATTCTCCCAGTCAAAGGCGGAAGTCATGAACGCTACAACCGTCCAGCGAAACTTGGAAAAAGTGGTAGAAGCTTTACCGGTGAAAATGGTATTTTCGTAGGCAAGGTAGACGAGGTCAATATTTTTAAAAAAGAATTATCTTCCTTCGAAATCGCAACGATCGCTGGAGCTGAAATTTCCGAGAATTTAAAAAAAGATCACATCAGTCGTCAAACTCCTGCCTATAAAAAAATAGAAGAAGAATTAAAAAATCTAAGAGGAGAGAGATTGTTACTTTTAGACTCTGTTCCTGAAATCATGGTGATGGAAGAAATGCCACAACCTCGACCAGCTTTTGTGCTCAATCGTGGGCAATACGATGCACCTTTGTATGAAGTTAAAGCAGGGACACCAAGCAAAGTATTAAACTTCTCCGATGACTTTCCTAAGAATCGACTTGGTTTATCACAATGGCTTTTTAGTAAAGAAAATCCACTTACCGCAAGAGTTGCAGTCAACAGATATTGGCAATTGTTCTTTGGAAATGGTCTGGTAAAAACACCTCAAGATTTTGGTAGTCAAGGAAATCTTCCAACCTATCCTGAATTGTTAGATTACCTAGCTTTGGATTTTCAAAATTCCAAATGGGATTTAAAAGCACTGTGTAAAAAAATCGTTTTATCATCGACCTATCGACAATCTTCAAAAACCAGCAAAGAAAAAATAGACAACGATCCGCAAAACGATCTATTAGCAAGAGGGCCAAGTTATCGGATTTCCGCAGAGATGATTCGCGACAATGCTTTAGCGACATCGGGACTATTGGTCAATGAGATAGGAGGAGAAAGTGTTCGACCTTATCAACCCGATGATCTTTGGTACGACCTCGGAAATTTTTCACATAAACTATTACGCTACAAAGTGGACGAAGGCGATAAACAATATCGACGAAGCATGTACACTTTCATTAGACGGACATCGCCGCCACCTAACATGACTACATTCGATGCACCAACTCGCGATGTTTGTACCGTCAAAAGAGAAATCACCAATACGCCATTACAAGCTTTAGTATTATTGAATGATCCACAATTTGTCGAAGCATCAAAAGCCTTAGCACAACGAATGCAGTTAGAAGGAGGTGACAATATTAATCAACAAATAACTTATGCTTTCCGGTTAGCAACCAGCCGGAAACCAAGTCAGCAAGAAGTTCAGATTTTAAAAGATTTATTTCAAAAAGAAAAAGACCGATTTGGAAAAGATAATGAAGCCGCCATCGATCTACTCCATGTAGGAAGTTTTAAAATCGACGATACCTTAGATAAAACAACTACTGCAGCATTGACTTCAGTTGCCACTGTCCTCCTAAATCATGACGATGCCTATATGAAAAGGTAGTTTGCTTTATCAGTTAAATCGATCGAAGAATACTGTTTTATGTTTAATATTCGATGTCGTCGAATTTAGCTTGAAATGCCGAAATAAAGCAAGTTTCCAAACTTGCGAGACCAAAATAAAAATAGAATGCTTTGTAATAATCAAAATAAAAAATTCACCCGACGCGATTTCCTCTCCAAAACCACTCTAGGTTTAGGAGCGCTCTCTCTCTCGTCCATCATGAATCCCTTAGATCTGGCAGCCAAACCATTCATGGAACAACCTTACGGAGGCGTACTTGGCAAACCGCATTTTGCACCCAAAGCTAAACGAGTGATTTACATCCATCTCAGTGGTGCACCTTCACAACTAGATCTATTTGATTACAAGCCACTGCTCAATAAAATGAATGGTCAGGAATTACCAGAGAGTATCCGTAAAGGACAACGACTTACTGGAATGACCGCTGGACAAGCATCGTTTCCATTAGCAGGCTCTCAATTTAATTTTAAACAACAAGGAAAAAGCGGTGCTTGGATGAGTGACCTTTTGCCTTACACTTCGCAAATTGTCGATGATCTTTGTTTTATAAAATCAATGCACACCGATGCAATAAACCATGATCCAGCAATTACCTTTATGCAAACCGGTTCGCAATTACCAGGCAGGCCATCCATTGGTTCTTGGTTGAGTTATGGTTTGGGAAGTGATAATGAAAACCTGCCTTCGTTTGTAGTTTTGGTTACTAAAGGCAAACAAGGTCAACCCTTGTATTCCAGACTTTGGGGAAATGGTTTTTTACCATCCGAGCATCAAGGTGTACAATTTCGATCTGGTAAAAATCCAGTACTCTTTTTGTCAAATCCTCCAGGGGTAAGTCCGGAAGCAAGAAGGGCTCAACTTGATCATCTCAATCAGCTTCAAAACATCCAACATCAAGAGACCGAAGATCCGGAAATTAAAGCAAGGATTGCTCAATACGAAATGGCTTTCCGAATGCAAACTTCTGTACCTGAAGTGATGGATACAGCAGGCGAACCAGATTATATTTACGACATGTATGGAGAAGAAAGTAAAAAGCCAGGAACCTTTACAGCCAATTGTTTACTCGCTCGACGCTTG
>CAKZTD010000237.1 GCA_937921595.1 uncultured Saprospiraceae bacterium | reverse complement strand
CTTCAAGCTAGAAAGATAAGCTACTAAGTCAACTAAAGCTTGCTGAGACATCACTCTTTGGAGATTAGCCGTCATCAACGATGCATCCATTGGGTCAAGTGAAACTACCTTGGGTTTTTGAAAAACTTTCGAAAACCCGCCAGTCATTCGCAATACAATTTCCTGCTCATTTTGACTTTCAATATATCCGGTGTAAGGAGTACCCGTTTTATCTTTTAAAATAAAGCCCTCATAGCCATAAGTGATTCCTCCACTAGGATAAATGATTGCAGAGAATAAAGCTTTTTTACTTAATTTATTCCCAATCTCTGAAAGGTCAGGACCAAAACGAATCCCTCGATCATTGACCATATGGCAAGAACTGCAATATTCATTAAATGATTTTTCACCAGAAGCGATGGTACCTTTTAAGTCAATTAGATCATCAATAGGTGGTAGCATCTTTCCTTTATTGCCAGTAGCAGCATCGAGTAATTTTGGACCATACCAACGTACTTCTGTATCCCAACAAGTCATCATCTTTAAAGCGGCAGTTGTATGAAGTTCTTTGTCAAGTTTTCCTGATTTCGCAAGTTCATAAAGATAATGAACACCATCCCAAGAATTTCCAAGTGATTCAACAATCTTTTTTCTTTGTCTGATGTCAAGATCAGATCGATCTAGATTGTTTTTTAAAACATCGATGCAAGCCTTATTATTGATTGGGCCAAGAATGGAAAGGATTTTATTAAAAGCTAAAGGTTCTGCGTTTTGTAAGGCATCACTCGCTAATCTTTCGCCACCTAAATTAAAAAAAGCATCGATCAGTTCTGATTGTAAATCTGGGTGACTGTTGTTTAGAATCATTTTCCAAAGCTCAGGAATTTGTTCTATTCGTTCTAAAGCGACAATCGCCGAAATCCATTCTGGTGTACCTTTTATATCCGGAAGGAAAGCAGTCACCTTTGCTCTAGCTGTTTTGTTTATTTTTAAAAAACCATTACTCATTTGACCAAGCGCATATTGGTTTATTTTATTTTGGAACCTATGATTACCATTTAATAAAATTAATAACTCTTGCTCTTTTTCTGCTCCGGTATAAAAATGAAAAGCTCTAAAGTATTTTGGTAAATCTTCTTCTTTGACATCAGGATTTCGAATGGCATTTCTCATCATTGCAATGGCGTAGGGTGTTCGAATTCGCCATGCAATTTCCCATAAAGGTTCAAAAGGTTCAGTAGCTTCGACATGACCGAATAAGGTTCTGAATTTTAATTCAGGATTTTTATCCGCACCAATACCGAGTGCTTCAAGATACCAGCGATCTTTGCCATCATATTTTAAAGCCAGACGTGTCCATGTTTTAGCAGCATCAGATCCTGTCGTAAACCGTAAGGAGATGGCAGCTTCTCTTCTTACCTCAACCACATCATCAACCACAAGGCTTGCAAAATAATTTATCTTCTCTGGCATCAAATCTCTTGCTGCTCTCAGAGCCGCAATTCGAATGTCAGGATTTTCATTTTTTAAAGCTCTGGCAATGTGGTATTCTGTTCGGCCTGGAATACGAGCCAATAGATAAAAAGCTCTGGCTTGATAGATTGGTTTTCCATTTTCATAAAGTTCTGACAAAAGTGGTTCTGCAATTTTTCCTGCTTTATTTAAAGCCGTCCATCCAAGATAACGAGTCGAAAGATTTGGGTTTTTTAAAGCCTCGATTGCTCCTTCCACAGTAGTCATATCTAAAGGAGCTGTTTTATAGTCTTTTCCTTTTGGAGCGATTCGATAAATTCTTCCACGCTGATAATCATCCATTTCATTCCCTCCAACAACTGCATCATACCAATCAGAAACAAAGATAGAACCGTCAGGAGCAGTACAAACATCGGAAGGTCTAAACCATTTATCTTCACTTTTTAAAAGGTCAACCATTTCTGCTTTAAACCCGGCACCATCTTTTTGGACCGGATAGGAGCGAACGACTTGATGTCCTGCTTCACAATGTATCATTTGATTTTGGAAAATAGTTGGTAAAAGTTCTCCTTCATAAACGAGCATTCCACAAGGAGAACCACTTCCCGTTTGTAAAAGATTCGGAACCACTCCTGGATCATTTAAATGCCAATGCCGTTTTGGGATTTCCTCATGCATATTGATTCTTCGGACGTTCCAAGAATCTCCGGTTATTTCATCTTTGTAACCATAGTTTCCATAATCCATCACGTAGTTGATTCGAACGGCTTTGTTACCATCATCATCATTATCGGATTGCCATTTGTTTCCATAAGAATCAACCGCTACTTCATACATGTTTCTAAAATTATGACCAACGACTTCTAATTGCGAACCATCAGGATTACATCGAAATACCATACCTTCGCGATAATAACGGGTACCCGTTTTTATGACTCGACCATCCCGATCCAACACTGGAGTTCCATCTTTATACAAAATTTGTTTTCCTGCATTTCCGAAATTGAAATATAATTTTCCATCCATCCCGAAGGATATTGCGTGTACTCCATGATCATCCTGAATACCACCAAAACCAGTGAACAAGGTATCCTTTGTATCTGCTACATCATCGCCATCTGTATCTGTTAGCATTAAAATACTTGGACTATGAGAAACATAAACGGTATTCCCTAAAACCGCAATTCCTAATGCGGAATTAATTTCTTCCCCTTCATAAAATACTTTTTTAGAATCCGCAATTCCATCTCCATCTTCATCTTCTAAAATGAGAATTCGATCTCCGGATTCTCGGTATGGATTTTTGGGATTGAATCGCATTCGATAGTTGGTTGCTTCACACATCCAAATTCTACCTTTATGATCAATGTCAATATTGGTAGGATTGACGATCATTGGTTCGGCAGCAAATTGATTGACTCTGAGACCGGAATGTACGCTCATACTATGGATCGCATTTTCCGGTTTTCTTTTATCTGTTTCAGAAAACTCTTGAAAATTGACCTTTGGGAGAGCCGGTTCTGAGTTACAGGCAATGATTAAACTAAGGAATGGGAATAGAAAAAGAAATATTTTGTTCATATGAAAGTCAATTCTTGCTATTTAGAGCATCTTAATGATCGTTTTACTTTCCTCAAAGTTAATAAAAGGCTTTTAGATATTACGTTTTTGCGATTTAGGGGATTAAGAAGTGAAAACTGGTAAAATAGCAAGTGTTTTGTTAAAAAATATACGATAAGATTATTATATTTACTATCGTGCAATTCCTACCAGGTTAATATTCTAATATTAACACTTTCAAATTTTATTATTAAAAACAAAAATATAAACAATGAAAAAAACGCTACTCCTGTTTCTATTCCTATGCTCTTTTACCTGCTTATTGACTGCCGAAGAATATTCCGGCTGTGATGCAGATAATGAGATTAGTGGAGCTTCCAAAGTCTGGACAAATGAAGACAATGGATCAATCAAATTTTTTAAATTAGACGAGCCACTTCCATTAGCTCCTTCAGAAATGGAGTCTTGGTTGATCGATGTATTGAGAGCAAATTCTAAAACTGGTTTTGTACTTTATGAAAAAAAACCAGACAAACTTGGAATGATGCATTACCGTTTTCGGCAAACTCATAATGGGCATGTCGTGAATAATGGGGTTTACTATATCCATACTATGAATGGAAATGTGATCTCTGCAAATGGAGAATTTTATCCGAACATCGAAGTTGATGCAACACCAATAATTACTCCTGTTGGAGCAATACAAATTGGGAAAAATCACATTCATAGCCATCACTGGGCTTGGCCTGCTAATCAATTTCCGGTTCCGGAATTACGAATTCA
This sequence comes from uncultured Saprospiraceae bacterium, assembly GCA_937921595.1. Lineage (GTDB taxonomy): Bacteria > Bacteroidota > Bacteroidia > Chitinophagales > Saprospiraceae > JAHDHW01. Next base: position 12,428 of record CAKZTD010000237.1, on the reverse strand, counting down.
ATTATCAAAAGATGGTATTTATCACTTGACTTATAAAACGGATATCTATTCAGCAGAACCATTGGATCGTCAATGGCTAATGATTGATGTGATTGATGGAAATATTGTAGAATCTTTTAATCGAATCCATAATCAGGATGTTCCTGGAGAAGCACATTGTCGATACCATGGTGTTCAAAGTATTTTGGTAGATAGTACTGGACCATCGTCTTATCGGTTACGAGAAAGTACTCGAGGTGGCGGAGTGGAAACTTATGATTTGAATGAGGGCACAAATTATGGATCTGCAGTTGATTTTACAGATAGTGATAATATATGGGACAGCACGGCTGATTTTGATGATGCAGCCTTAGATGCACACTGGGGAACGGAGATGATGTATGATTATATGTTCAATGTTCACGGTCATGAATCTTATGATGGTAACGGCGCTCCGATGTTGAGCTATGTTCATTATTCTTCTGGTTATGTGAATGCATTTTGGGATGGTACTCGAATGACTTATGGAGATGGAGATGGCATTGAATTTTTTCCATTGACTTCAACTGAAGTTGTGGGACATGAAATAATGCATGGAGTTACTGAATATACAGCAGGATTAATTTACTCTGGAGAATCAGGTGGATTGAACGAATCTTATAGTGATGTATTTGGTGTATTATTAGATTATCAAATCAATCCATCGACTGCAAATTTTAGAATGGGAGATGATTTTATGACTAATGGATTAGGATTTAGAAATATGTCTGATCCAAACGAATTTGATAATCCAGATACTTACCTAGGAGATTTTTGGAATAATGGCGGTGTTCATAACCAATCAGGCGTTCAAAATTTTTGGTTTTATTTAATAAGCCAAGGAGGAACAGGAACGAATGATAATGGTGATGATTATACAGTCAATGCAATTCCAATGGCATCTGCTGCTGATATTTTATTCAGAAGTTTATCTACTTATTTGACACCAGGTTCACCTTATTCGGATGCTAGATTTTATGGTGTTCAATCTGCTACTGACTTGTTTGGAGATTGTAGTGATGAGGTGATTAATGTTACCAATGCTTGGTATGCAGTAGGAGTAGGAGACCTTTTCAATGATGCGGTTGTTTCTGCTTTTAATGCAAGTAGTAATTTTAATTGCCAGGTTCCTGCAAATATTCAGTTTACAAATAATTCAGTGAATGGCGCTACTTATGTGTGGGATTTTGGAAATGGTACCACAAGTACTGACGAAAATCCAACGGCTACATACGACGCTGTCGGTACTTATTCCGTGAGCTTAATTTCTTCTGGAAATGCGCTTTGTGGAAATAATGATACCTTAGTTTTGACGGACTATATTACCGTAACCAATGATGGAGGACCTACACCTCCAACATGTTTTCCAGGAACTGATGGGCCGATCACAGGAGCTGGAGTTTTTGAATTTAATTTCGAAACTATTAACAATACTTCGGAAGGTGGAATTGAAGGATACCAAGACTACACCTGTACACATTCGACCAATGTTCAAGAAGGAGTTCTATACCCTTTTGAGGTAGAAACCGGTCCTTCTGAAATGATCAAAATATGGATAGATGCAGATAATGATGGTGTTTTTAATAATACCAATGAATTAGTTTATACTTCAACTGAAGCTGCTCAGCTCCACACTGGTGTTTTCATTGTTCCCGGAACAGATCTTTATGGAACACCTTTACGATTAAGAATTAAATCAGACGGTAATAATCTTGATATTTCAGATCCTTGTACTCCAGTAATGACTGGTCAGGTGGAAGATTATACTTTGCAAGTAAGTGAAAATGTTCAAGCTCCTGCGGTAGACTTTGTGGCAAGTGATACCTTAGTATTATTTGGTTCTACTATTGATTTTACAGATCTAACTCAAAACTTACCGGAGTCTTGGTCGTGGAACTTCCCAGGAGGAATACCTGCGACTTCAACAGCGCAACATCCTTCGGTGACTTATCCAGATATTGGAACTTACGAAGTGAGTTTGATGGCTACCAATGCAATTGGCGAGGACATTGCGGTCAAGACTGCTTATATTAATGTAACCTCCATTGCTACAGCTTGTACAAACCTTAGTTCCACTTCTCCAACTGGATTATTTTATGATACAGGAGGACCAACTGGAGATTATGGAAACGGTGAGTATTGTACTTTCCTTATTGACCCTGGATGTGCCTTAGAAGTTTCTTTGGAGTTTTTAGCATTCAATTTGGAAAGTGGTTGGGATTATTTATATGTCTATGATGGAGTGGATGAGACGGCGCCTTTAATTGGTACCTACTCAGGAACGGCAAACCCTGGAATTTTGACGGCAACTTCCGGAAAAATGTATATCATTTTTGATTCTGATGGTAGTGTTATCCGTCCAGGTTGGGAAGCAGCGTGGTCTTCCCTTACACCAACATCAGCTCCTTCTGCTGATTTTAATATTTCAGATGTCAATCCACCTTTAAATGCTCTGGTTGATTTTTCTGATTCTTCTTCGGAGTTCCCTAACTCTTGGGTTTGGGATTTTGGAGACGGTAATGTTTCAATGGAACAGAATCCTTCTCATGCTTATTCTGCCCCAGGTACTTATGAGGTAGAATTAATTGTGGGCAACTGTTTCCAAACAGATACCATTACTTATACCATAGTTGTACAAGGAGCAGCAGTGGCTCTTGTGAATCCTTCTAGTATAGATGAGGTTATAGATTGTGGTGGATCAACAACGGTCAATGTAAGTTTAGGTAATGGTGGAGTAGGAGATATGATTTATACGATTGATATAGGAGGTGAGGCTGTAGTAGCTTCAAATATGGAAGAATATTCAGAGGTCGATAACTTTACAGAACACCAGTTTATAGATTTAAATTCTGGCTCCGATTCTGTTTATTTACAAGTCGTACTGAATGGAGATTATGACAATTTTGGAGAATTTTCTTCTCTGTATATCGAAGGCAATTATATGTTTGACGTGATTGATAATGATCCTATAAATGGAGTTGATATTATCGTTGATTATGCTTTTGGAGGAGTCGATGTTGAGAATTGGTTAAGTGATGGAGTATTGGATGTTTCTTTGGTAAACAGTGCTGCTGTTGATGACAATCAAGGAGGAACCAATACGCATGTTGTAACGATTCAAACATCAGGTTCTTCTTGGTTAAGCGCTTCAAATGATTCAGGAGAAGTACCTGTTTCAGAAGAACAAATAATTACGATTACTTTAGATGGTACAGGTTTATCTGCGGGGATTTATACAGACGTAATTGAAATAATGACGAATGATCCTAATAACCCAATCATTTATATTCCGGTTACTTTTGAAATTCTTGGAGAAGCTGCAATTGGTTTTTCAGCGGATTGTTTGAATTTTCCACCAACGATGCAATTTACATCTTCTACACTTGATTTGACGATTGATAATAGTGGATGTGATACACTTGATATTTTGAGTATACTTCCAAATAACTCTGAGTATACGGTCAGTGCTTCGGTTGCCGAAATTCTCCCTGGAGAAAGTCAAGTAGTCACCGTGACTTTTACACCTTTATTGCCAGGAGATTATCCATCGAACTTGACCTTTATTAGTAATGTTCCAAACGAGAATGTTTGCTTGACAGGGAATTCTTTTGGAGCACCAGCGATTTCGGTTAATCCTCCTTCTATAGATGTTACACTCTCAAGTTGTAGTGATGAAGTCACTGTTCCGGTGACCGTTACCAATACTGCTTTTGATTTCTTAGAATTTAGTTTTGAAGGTGGCGCTGGAGGAGAAGCAGAATTGGATTCAGTTCGACAAAGATTGAATGTAGATTTTGCAAGTTTGACAGATTTGATGCCGAATTACTACGCTTTCTTTGATGGAGAAGTTGGGAACAATATCAACGACGGTGGAGGAGATATGTATGACGGAGGTAATCAACTTTCAGTGGATAATAATTTTATGTTTTTTGATTATTCGAATGATCAAATTGTTGCCAATTCTCAACTTGGAGTCGATGGTCAATACTTTACTAGAAAGTATCCTGGACTTTTTGTTTTTGCTGCGGATATAAATGGTGTTGATCGATTTAGTATTGATGGAAACCTTGGAGCAGATGGAGCTGGTTTTGTTTCTGGAGCTCAGTTAACATCAAACTACGGAGGAAATACTTATCGTGGATTTGTCAAGCGAGTTTTCAACTCTAATGATCCTTCCATTAATCATTTAATTATTGTAAAAGAAACTGGAAGTTTGGTACAAACCATTCCAACAACTACAGGATTAGATGATCATGATTTAGATGGCTTGAGTAGCGCAAACCGGATTTATTATTTGCTATTTGCAGAAGCCAATAGTGCAGAATATTCTGATGCTCAAATGCAAGCGATCATGGATCAATTTTTAGAAATTACAGAATCATCAGGATTCGCGACTTTACCAGAAGGAAATTATACTTTGGATGGTGGAGCAAGTCAGACTTTTGATTTCGTATTCAATACCAATAATACTGAAGGTGGAGTTTACAATACTTTTGTCACCATCAATTCAAATGATCCAACATTGAATAATTTGGAGATTCCAGTTACGGTGAATGTTACTTTCGATGTATGCGGAGACTTTGGTTTTGTCCAACCAGTAGCATGTGGTGGTCAGGTTGATTTTAGTTCGAGTGTTGTAAATGACCCTACTTCTTATCTCTGGGATTTTGGAGATGGAAATACTTCTTCCGAAGCAAATCCAAGCCATTTATATACTACGCCAGGAACCTATGTGGTGACCTTGACGGTAGAAAATGGAGCATCATCGGATGTAATTACTTACTCTGTGACGATTGATGAAGTAAGTGCACCAATTGCTGCTTGTGAAGTCGGTTCGGCTGACATTACGCCAACGTTTGATATTACAAATGTTATTTTAAATACCATCAACAATCCTTCTGATGGTAATTCAAATGGGTATACAGATTATACTTGTGAATGGAATACCAACTTAACGGCAGGAATTGCTTATGATCTAACGATTGAAGGGTATGAATTTGATGTTGAAACGGTTCGTCTTTGGATAGATTTTAATAATAATGGAAACTTTGAATCTGATGAACTATTGTTCGAACAAGTCAGTGAAAACTCTCCTCATACTGGGCAAATTGTAATTCCAGGGGATGCAACTTTTGGTGTGCCTTTACGAATGAGAGTTGCTTGTGAAGCTTGGTATAATAATGTGCCAGATGCTTGTGGTTTTCTTGGTACCGGAGAGTTTGAAGATTATACGGTATTCCTAGAATCGAATATGATTCCTCCAGGAGCGAACTTTACCAATGAGACGATTGATGAGTGTCAGGGAGTTGTTCAGTTTTCGGATATCTCGACAAACTTTCCAACGAGTTGGTCTTGGGATTTCGGAGACGGATCTGTAATTTCTGATTTACAAAATCCATTACATACTTTTGCTTCTGCCGGAATCTATGATGTTGTCTTAACGGCTACCAATGATTTTGGATCTGATACGTATACTATTCCAGTAACGATAAATGCTTTAAACCCAATTATTCAATTCTCAGGTGCTCCAGAAATAGATGTACCGATGACTTTTGAATCGAATGCTCCAGGAGCAATTAGTTGGGAATGGGACTTTGGAGATGGAACTACTTCAATGTTAGAGAATCCAGTTCACACTTATACTGAAGGCGGATCTTATGTCGTTACAGTTACAGTGATCAATGGCTTTGGATGTGTTGGAGTGACCACCATTAATTTAGATATTATCGTTGACAGTATTGAAGAATTAGAACAGGACATTTCTTTGTTCCCGAATCCGACTGATGGAAATATTTATATTAAAAATACAGGTAATGAACATTATTATGAAATTCAGATTATTAATGCTTTGGGTCAAGTATTGAAGCGTGTAGATACCAGTAATTTGAATAGCGATGTTTATGAATTGACCTTGGATGAATATCCTCCAGGAATGTATGTTTTATCATTGAAGTTTCCAGAGAATCTGACTTTGCAGAAGAAGTTTATTTTGCAAAAGAATAGATAAGAATTAAAGATTAAAAGTCGCTGGTTATTTCAAATAGCCAGCGATTTTTTTATTTAACCTATAATTTAACTATGAAAAAAATTAAGCATATCATTTTCTTTTTATTGTTGTTGTCAAGTTTTAAATCAGAAGGACAAATAGAAATAGGATTGAAGTTGGGAAATGGTATTTCCAAAGTTAACTTTCCAAATTCTTTTGGAAAAGAATTATATACTTATTCTGGGCAACTAGGCTTTTATGGTGTGCTTTCACTCAGTGAAAAAATCTTTTTTCAAAATGAGATATTGTTCAATCAACTAGAAGGTAGAATGAAATCTACGATTAACTTTACAGGGAGTAATGGACAGCCAATTGGAGAAGGAACGCTTTTGGTTCAAACGCATCAATCATATTTAAGTATTCCATTTAAACTTGGCTTTGAGAAAAATAAAACTAGCTTCCTTTTTGGCCTACAGACCTCTTTTGAATTTTATAATCAGAGCCGTGAGAGATTAATGAATGAAGATACTTCTCTAACTCCTAGTAGTGATGTAAAGAGGAAGTTCAATGCTCCTAAATACGATATTGGATCAGTGGTAGAATTTAAATATAAAATTTCGAAAACTCTTTTTTTAGGTTTTCATGGATACTTAAGTTTTAAAAATTTGATTCATCAAGATGGCGAGGTATTGCTTGCTAAACATCAGTTCTTAGTCAATGTTTACTATAGGTTATATGAACATAGTAATGATGGGGAATAAGAAACCAACTAATTTAAAACTCCGCTCTTATTCTTATAGATTTCTTCCTTTAAAATAGATTCACTATTTTGGTTAATATTTTAAAATCGAAAATGCTCTAATAGAGCCAAAATCTTTTTCCATCATGAAACGAAGATCCTTTGTCAAAAACAGTGCTTTATCTTTAGGAGCGATTCCAGTTGTGAGCAATCCTTTCTCAAAAGAAGAAAAACAAACTAAATCTAAAAGTTTTAACATGAAGTTTGGTCCGCATACCGGGATGTTCAAACATCATGCTGGTACTGATCCGATTGACGAATTGAAGTTTATGGCGGATCAAGGATTTTCTGCTTTTGAGGATAACTGGATGTCAAAAAGAGATGTAGCCTTGCAGGAAAAAATGGGCAAAGAAATGGATCGCCTAGGAATAACGATGGGCGTTTTTGTAGCACATAAGATCTATTGGAAAGAAGCAAACTTAGCGAGTGGCGATGAAGCCTATTTAACAGAGTTTTTGGGTTACATCAAAGAAGCAGTGGATGTTTCAAAACGATGTAATGCGAAATGGATGACTGTTGTTCCTGGTCATCTTGATCTTGGTAAAATGATGGGATATCAAACGGCTAATGTGGTGGATGCTTTGAAAAGAGCTTGCGAAATATTGGAGCCACATGAACTAACTATGGTTTTGGAGCCTCTAAATTTTCGCGATCATCCAGGCCTGTTTTTATCAAAATCTCCTCAAGCTTATGAAATCTGTAAAGCCGTAGATAGTCCTTCTTGTAAGATTCTTTTTGATATCTACCATCAGCAAATTCAGGAAGGAAATCTCATCCCAAATATCGAAGCATGTTGGAATGAAATCGCTTATTTTCAGATTGGTGATAACCCAGGAAGAAAAGAACCAACAACCGGTGAGATCAATTATAAAAATGTTTTTCAAATGATTCACGATAAAGGTTTCCGAGGTGTGATGGGAATGGAACATGGAAATTCCAGAGATGGCAAAGAAGGGGAGTTGGCTGTCATTCAGGCTTACCGGGAAGTAGACGCGACCTAATTAGTTATTACAATTCTGTTTATTTACTATACTTTTTTTCTGATGAAGCTTTGGTTTTAATGTATTACTCAAAGCCCTCGTCAGACTGAGTGAGTGGGCGAATGAGTGAATACTAGGGGAAACTCTAAGTATTAAGTTTGTTTTTTTACATTTATGAGGGGATTCTCTCATTTATGAATTCGCTCATTCACTTATTTCTTAATTAATGTTCAAATGTTTACAATAGTTTAAACCTCACCCATCACCCCCTCAGGCAACCCTTTTCAAAGTATTCTCGTGTTAATAGATATACAACATATTCTAATTAAAAAAGCTTTGAAAAATGAAAAAATGCCTCCTCCTAATTGTTGTCGTTTCTTTGAATCTTAACCTAAAAGCACAACAAATTATTTCTGACTTTATATATTTTTCGAGTGATCAATACGAAATCACAGCATCATCAAAAACAAAATTAGATGGATTGATACAATCTATTTCTAAATTGGAAAACCCTCAAATTCAGTTAACCGGACACACTGATGATCAAGGCGATGAGGAATATAATTTAACCCTTTCAAAAAACAGAGTTCATGCAGTCAGTGATTATTTTAAAAATAAAGGATTAGAAAAGGCTAATATTAAACTTGATTTTTACGGTGAAACAATTCCAGTTACAAAAAATGAAACTGAAGTAGATCGCCAATCAAACAGAAGGGTAGAGGTCAAGATTATTGAATTGGAAGAACAACAATTTACAATACAAAATCTCAAAAAAGAATCTTCGCCTCTGATTTCTGAATCGGTAATTGAAATACCAGAAATTGAATATGCCAATCCGTTAGAAGTATTAGCAGATTTTGGATATGAAGCTCAACGATTTTTTATTCAAAATGACCGAGATACGGTACTGCAAGGTGTAGACGGAACCATCCTGTTTTTTAAAGCAGGGAGTTTCAACTCCAAGGAAGTAACTTGTGATTATATTGAAATTCAACTCAAGGAATTTTATACACCAGAGCAAATTATTTTAAATAATCTCAATACTCAAGCTGGTAGCCGTTTATTGGAAACACAAGGTGCTATCAAGGTAGAGGCTTATTGTAATAATAAATTGCTAAATTTAAAGAGAGGTAAAAAGCTAGATCTTTATTTTCCAAACTTAAATGATAATAATGATTACCAATTGTTTTCTGGAAAGGAAGATGAGAATGGCGTAAACTGGGTGAAGGATTCCAGGAATTTGCAAAGTGATTTTAATCCTGAACTAGGACGTAATAATTATACTGATGACTATCGCATAAGTTATTGTAATTATAATTTTTTTCTAAAAAGATGGTTTTGTCAAAGAAAATCTAAAAAGAATTGGATTCGACGATGGAGAAACCTGTCTTCTTGGGCAATGGATTTGGGAGAACAATATGGGAAGGTAAATTTTGTAAACGTTTATAAAGATGTCGATAAGAAAACGCTGAGCGTTTTTACAACAAGTCGAATGGGATATATAAACTGTGATCGATTTTTAAATAATCCTAAACGACAATTAGCGAATGTTTATATCAAAGAAGCCGCTCAATCAAAAAAACAAGTGATGATGACTTCCATTGTTTTTAAAGATATTAAATCTGTGATGAGCGGAAGTTTAGATGATCAAGGACGTCATTGGTATCTTAAAATTCCTAAGCAAGTAAATGTGTGGGTCGTCGCTGTGAAAAAAGAAAAAGATGAATATTACCTCGCAATCGAAGATCATGTATTGAATGGAGAACCAATTGAAGATTTGACTTTCGAGCAAGTATCTGAAAAACAATTAAAAACTTCATTGGCTGAAATAGGCTGGTAGAAATTTTGAAGAAAGAAAGTGTTTTTTGAATAAAAACTCACATGACAAAAGAAGCATTAACAGAACTAATTAAAGCGTGTAAGCAAAATGACCCTTCAAGTCAGAAAGCGCTTTATCGGCATTTCTATAATTATGGAATGACCATCTGTTCTCGCTATGCTCAAAATAGAGAAGAAGCAAAAGAAATTATGAATGATGGTTTTGTGAAAATATTTACCAAATTGGATCAATACAATTTTTCATTATCCTTTAAAGCATGGCTAAATAAAATCATGGTGAACACGGCAATTGATCATTATCGAAAGTATCAATCGAACCCAAAAACCGTAGATTTAATTCATGCTCAACATATAGAAACGGATCATAGTATTCTAAATAATTTATCAGCAAAAGAAATTATGGCACTTGTTCAAAAATTGTCTCCCTCATACCGGATGGCATTTAACTTACATGTTGTAGAAGGATACAAGCATCACGAAATTGCAGAAAAACTAGGGATTAGTTCCGGAACTTCAAAGTCAAATTTAGCAAAAGCAAGATTAAAATTGAAAGTAATGATTCAAGCATTGAATCAAAAAAAGACGAAGTATGGATAATAAGGATTTCGATAAAATATTTTCAGATGGACTGGAGGAAGAGCAAGATTTTGGCTTTCAGGAGAAAGACTGGGAGGAAGTGTCTTGGGTGATTCATGCTCAACCTAAACGGAAATTCGTCTGGTGGCGATGGTTAGTTCCTGTCTTGCTTATTGCATTTGGCGGTGTGGTATACTGCTTGGCTTCGGATTTGAAATCTGCTAGAAAAGAGATTAGTGTTTTGCATCATGATATTGGTAAATTACAAATAATAAAATCAGATACTCAATATCAAAAAGTTACGATTATAGAATATGATACGATTAGAAAGACCATCATTGATGAACAGATAGTTTCAAAAAAGAGAATCGTATATATTGATGTTCCTGGATTAAAATCAGAATCAAATACAAATAAGAATACAAAGTCAAATACGAATTTGCTAAACACTTCAAAGCGATTAGGTTTGTCAGAATCTTTGGAAAGAGGAGCAGAAGAAATTGTTGAACCTTTAGGAGCTATTGATTTATTGGAGCCGATATCATTACAATTAGAAGATGAATTGAAAGCTGGAAAAACAAAAGAAGAACATTTTTATAAAACAGAACTGAAACCATCTATCTCAAAACCATGGCATAAGAATAAATTAAAAATTGGGATAACTAATGCTTGGGGTGTTTCGGAATCTTCGACGAATGATTTCTATGAAAGAAATGCTGGAGACAAGGTTAAAAAATATATGCTTGATCTAGGTGTACAGGGGGAGTGGGCTTTCAATCATCGTTGGCGTGTATCAGGAACGGTAGCCTATGATCGTATCCGCTTGCTGAGTCCAATGCTTTCAGAAGAGGTATTGTCTCAGTTGAATTTAGATCCGTCATTAGGGAATTTACTCTCTAGTAAAACCATCCAAGCGGCAATTCATTACAAAATAGGCATTAAGTATTATCTTAGGACTCATCAGAAATGGTTGCCCTATGGAGGTGTTTATGCTTCCGCTCAATCGAATCGGAGTCAAAAGATCTCAACTATTTATACCGTCAATTATCAACCTGGCATTGTAAACAGTAAAACGACCTTGCGTAAAAACAAATTTCGAATGAATTCATTAACCCAGTTCTTCGGGTATGAGTTTCGGCTATCTGATAAATTTAGCTGGCAAGTTGAACAATGGTGGAGGATCAATCTTTGGAAAACGGATGATCAAATGTATTCTACTTTTGGAATAAGAAATACGGTTTTATATCATTTTTAAAAAATGAAGCTAGATATTTTTAGTAGTTTTATTTAATGTAAGTAGAAATATTTTCAATGAAAAAAAGTATCTCCCTGTTTTTGCTGTTTGCTACGATCTGTACTTATGGTCAATCAAACCTGAAGTTTAATATCATCACTAGTATCGATCATTCGGTTGCTTCGACTGGCCAATCAGAAGAGTTTTATCAGATAGAAAAAAGTAATAAAAAATTATTTGGATATACTTTAGATTTGGGACTGGAACTACTGAGCGGACAACATTCAAGTCTTGTGATAGGAGCAAAGTATTCAAAGAAAAGATATAACCCGGACTTGGAAACCGTTTTTTATTATGGAGGCAGGCTGTCTTTTGAAGAGGATACAATCTGGGTGAATGCTCCTCATCTAACCTTGTTGGAATTTGAAACCTTTTCTTTGCCTATTTATCATAAACGATATTTTAATCGAAACGCTAAAATTTCATTTTTTACATTAGCTGGTGTAGCCGTTGATTTCGCGATGAGTAGAAAAGAAACTTACACCGATTATGCTTCTAATGCAGAAGGCTCATTTCCGTTTGAAGCCTTAAGTGCGAGCAAAAGGAATTTTAAATTATATGGGACAACGATTGATGTTGGAGGTGGGATAAATTGGAAGTTAAACAATAGTATTGCTTTGGTTTTACAGGCCAATTGTCATCTTTTTGAATATCGAAAACCTGCAGACAAATTGATAAATGTATGGCCTGATGTCTATAATGGCGAAGATGTACATTGGAAAAATACATTCTTGCCTTTAGGGCAAATTTCTTGTGGACTAGGTTTTCAGGTTTTAATTTAGAGCACACTCAAAATACTTTAATAACAAAAAATAAAGCAATGAAAAAATTATCAATGATCCTCTTTTTATTCTTAACACTGAACAGTTTCGGACAATCAAAATTTAAGATCAATTTAACCAGTGGTTTGAATTATTCTTTTACAAAATATACCTA
>CAKZTD010000236.1 GCA_937921595.1 uncultured Saprospiraceae bacterium | reverse complement strand
GCCATCGATAGCGATGCTTCTGATAAGGCCGCTCGCTTTATGCAACTTTGCGATGCTTTTGGAATTCCTGTTTTGTCACTTTGTGATGCTCCAGGATTCATGGTTGGACCTAATTGTGAAAAAACGGCGATGGTCCGTCATTCTTCTCGAATGTTTCTTGTTGGTGCATCATTAAAAGTACCAATGCTTACCATTGTTTTGAGAAAGGCTTATGGCCTTGGTGCGATGGCGATGGCTGGCGGAAGTTTACATGAATCTTTTTTCACAGTAGCTTGGCAAACTGGAGAGTTTGGTGGAATGGGTTTGGAAGGTGCTGTAAAATTAGGTTTTAAAAAAGAGTTAGAAGCAGAATCCGATCCTGCTAAAAAGCAAGCGCTTTATAAAAAATTAGTCAAGGCTGCTTATGATAAAGGTAAAGCAATCAGTGCCGCTTCTTATTTAGAATTTGATGAAGTGATTGATCCTAAAGATTCTCGACAGTGGATCATAACGGCTTTGCAAAGTATTCCAAAGTCTGAGTATGGCGATGGGTCGGGACGCATGGTGGATAGTTGGTAAACTAGATAGCAGGTACTTTAAAAGTACCTACTATCTTCGTAAAAAATTATTTAAAAACAGAATACACTCTAACTTCTGGCGCTCCCTCCAAATACGGTTTCAATTCTCTTACCACATCGGCTTCAAATAACTTTGAAGTCAAATATGCATTCGCATCTGCTTCTGTTTCGAAACCATGAAGCACTTGAACATCATCACTTCTTAATAATAATTCTTTTGATGTCGCTCCTTTGATCTGATCGAGAAACGGTTGTTTATACTTGACATAAACACTTCCAGCATTCCCACGGTTTTCCGCTTTGATATCTAAAGTAATTTCTAGATAGGCTCCAGTTTGATGGATTGTTTCAGATTTCATCGATGTCATTGTTAAAAAAGTTATAACAAAAAATACTGCTAAAAAAATAAATACTTTTGTTGATTTCATTTTAAATAAGTTTTAAAGTTTTATGAAAAATTATACAACAAAGGTGCAGACATCGAGATCTCTAAAAAGGTAAAACACAGAAAAGAAATGGTAATCTTTGGAATTCTTATTTGGGACAAACTCTTAAATAATTTCATTCAACTGATCATAAACAAATGCAGCACTCTGAACCGCTCCTTCCATATATCCCGGAAAATTAGTAGAGGTTTCAGATCCTGCGACAAATAATTTTCCATCGAGATAAACTTGTTGATAAACCGGGTGCCCGTTATTTTGATGCGGCAAGACATGAGACTCATAAGGTACAAAAGTAAAAGCTTCGTTTCGCCAGACCGTTTCTTCATAAGAAATAAAGTTTCTAGCTTGAGGACCAAAATACTTCTCTAATTGTTTCATGACCAATTCTAAACGTTCTTCTCTAGAAACAGAAAAATAATTTCCATTGAAAAAACCTTTTAAACCAAAAGAGTTGTCTTCATAATTGGAATGATCATACATCTCAGGAATGGGACCAACATTAGAAAAAATGGTTCCGCTGATATTTTTTGCTCGCCAAAATGGCTCTTTATAATTTAAACCAACCTTGATTGATTCCCCCATCCAAGTATGTGTCTGTCGAGCAATGTTTAAAATTGTATCAGGCAAAACCGGAGCAATTTCAATTGTTTTTATCAACAAAAAAGGCGGCAAAGTCGAAACAACAAAAGTAGATTTAAATTCATGACTATCAGTTTTTACCGAAACTATATCTTCTTCTTTTGAAATACTTTTTACAACTTGGCTGGTGTAAACATTTTTCTTATCCAAGCTATCAGCCAAAGTATTTATCAACCTTGAAGATCCACCTTGAATCCTATAACTCGGATCATTATTCGGAGGCAAGGAAACTAGCTGCGGCGGACTAGTAGAGATGGGTTCATAAATTGCAGTATCACTTAAAGTCTGTACAAAAACTCCAAGTTCTAGGGATTTCAAAAGGCTCGCCAAAGCTTCGTGTTTCTTTCCAAGCCAAGTCGCCCCCATTTCTTGAGGAGCATTCGGAGTATTATCTTTTGTATAAATCCGACCACCCAAACGGGTTCTTGCTTCCAGAATATTTACGGAAACATTTTTCTCTTTCAAAAGATGAGCTAAAGTCAATCCGGCAAGACCTCCACCGATGATCGTTATGTCTGAATTTATAATTTGCATGTTATTGTTTTAATATTTTTGACAGAAGAAGATTAAACATTTTTCATGCCCTTAAAAAGCAATTTACGAAGATCGAAAAAATCTAAAAAATCAAATGGTAATCTAGTGCAAAAGAATGGTAATTTAAGGAGGTAGGAAATAAAAATTGTTATTTATTAAACTTGTCTTTAGCTAAGGAAGTTGTTTGATAAAATCTTTTGGAGTCAGACCAGTATGTTTTTTAAAATACTTTGTAAAATAAGTCGGCTGATCAAATCCTAAAGAATAGGCAATCTCTTTGATTGAAATTTTCTGATTTGATAATAATCTTTTTGCTTCTAAAATTTTTCTTTGATGAATAATATTAGACGGCGTATCTTTTAAATATTTTTTGGAAAGGCTAGTCAGTTTTTTGCTACTTACTCCCAACTGTTGACTATACTGATCAATGGATAAAGATTCTTGAATATTTGTCTCAATTGCTTTTTTAAAATTCATCGCCAACATAAAGTTCTGATCCATCTTTTCTACAAAATCCGGATGTTGTTCTTGCTTCAAACGTTCAACCTTCAACAATAAAGTCTGGAAAAGATGAAAAATTTGAGTTCGATAATTATAA
This sequence comes from uncultured Saprospiraceae bacterium, assembly GCA_937921595.1. Lineage (GTDB taxonomy): Bacteria > Bacteroidota > Bacteroidia > Chitinophagales > Saprospiraceae > JAHDHW01. The sequence goes on along the minus strand of CAKZTD010000236.1, from coordinate 28,523 downwards.
GCTTTCTGTTGAATTTCGTTTTGCAAAAGCTGAGTAAAGAATTTAAAATCTACAAGCTGCTCCTCTGATAGCACAACATATGGAACACCTAACTCATTAAAAAGCTGGTACTGAATCCAATTCTCCGCAGAACTATCCTGCTTATGAAGAAAGACTTCATCGAAGTGAAACAAATAACCCTCATTCGGTGAAGTATCGCAGAAATAATGGATTTGTTTTTTATTTAAAAAGAAAAGCACATTAGCAGGATGATCAATATATTCGTAATCTACATAATGGCAGCCAGCTTTCTCAAACCAGATCAATTGATAAAAAGAATGTTGGTGCGCTTTATAACAATGTTCCGCATTTTTCTGACAATAAGGAGAAGCCTCATTGATATCAAAATGCAATTTGGAGTAATCGTCTTTATGTAAATGGTATTGTTTTACAGCTTTCAATTGAAGATTAAATTTAAGATGATAAAGCTAGTAATATTTTTCCATAATTTTTAAAAGGCTAAGAAACACCATCATACAAAATCATAAATCTAACTATTTCAAAACGTTGCGGAAATAAAATTAATAAGTCATTAAATTTATTTTTCAACACCTTCCTATTCGATTAAAAATAAGTAAATCACCAAGGCGAAATAAAAATTAAAATCACATAATCGTTAAATCGTCACACTTTCAGGCAATAATTTTATACTCCTATTGAGACAAGTCATATAAAACCTAACTCATCATTTGCAACAAAAATCTACTATGTTTTTTCATCCCGTCACATAAATCATATTTAAGGTTTGATTTTGGAAAATATTTATTTGCTGGCATCCTTTTTGCAAACTTCTAAGTACCTCCCTAAACTATAGTATAACCCAAAGTAAAATGCAAGAAGCCAACAATTATCAACACCTTATCCTCGATCAAAAGGGTAACATTATTCAAAGTAATGATCAGTTATTCTTAAGCTTAAATGTAACCGATGAAAAAGCTAGTGACTTAATCAATTTCGGTCAAAGTATCTTTCCACACATCTGTAATGTGCTCGAAGAGCAAAACCTAATTACTTTTAAAGGAATTAGAACTCCTTCAAAATTACTTCCAGGTACTTATGATTTTATTTTTTCTAAAAGACGTGACTCTGAAAATGAGTTAATCGAGTGTTGGGTCATTGATCGCTCTACATATTATCAAGACATTCAACAATTTTGGCAAAAATATCGAGAAAATGCATTAGCTGTCGCTAGTTAAGATTCGAAATTTTAACTAGAGTTTCTTTTTCAAAAAAAAACTTATCATAAAATCTTAAAAGGTTGATAAATATATACGTTATATATTTATCAACCTTTTATCATTATCACCTTTTCCTACCCACTAGTTCTTTAAAAGCATATTCCTTCTAACATAATCCCTACTCCCCTCTGTAAACTCTTACCTAATTGATCCAATCGAACCAGTATTTGGGCTTTTTGTCCATTCCACTCAACGTTATTCTTCTGATCTTCGTATTGGAATAATAAAAGCGGATCACAAAACAATACTCTCACTGTAAGTGTTCTTAAACGCATACTCAGCTATTTTAACAAATAGCAAATAATTCTTTTGGAAAAACAAAAAATGAAAATATACTCCCTTTTAATAACAATTTCAATATTATTTGTCTTAACAGGGCAAGCACAGTCAAAGCATGCTCTTTTCTTAAGTACCGGTTATACCTATAACACAAGTATTAGAATCAATGGAGAAGAAGTAAAAGACTCAGAGGGGTATGTTCTAAACTATGGCTTGAATTACAGAATACTTCAGTTTAAGACTTTTTCTACTGAAATCGGATTAGCTGGAAAAACAATTTTTTCCTCTGGAGAATTAAGAAGAGAACGGTTTAGTGCAAACACTTTACGTCTAGCGATGCCTATAAAATTCGTAGTTCCCGTTTCAAAAAAATGGTCTGCTACCAGTGGTTTTATTTTTCAAAACAATGTCGACATTTCGGAATTTGATTTCAGACTTAGAGACAAATACTCTTGGAGAGTTGATTTTGCAACAGAGGCCAGATATACCATCAATAAATATTGGTATCTCACGGGAGGGTTTGCATTAAATTTACGAGATATGCCAGATGCTTATTTTATAAACGACCCTAAAGCCTCTTTCCAAATCGGCATTGCAAGACATACGGTTATTTTAAAAAAGAACAAGAACAAGCTATGAATAAATACATCCTCCTTTTATTAACTGGTATATTCCTATTTGGTTGCTCTGACTTTGACGAAGATTTCGATACTTCCAAAGAACAGAAAACCGCAAAAGAAATTGAAACAGAATTGCCTGTCATCAATATCCAAGTCAATCAATCTGAGTTTGATAAAATGTATAATAATGAAGATCAAGAAATTGAGATAGATGGTTTTTTCAATCTATTTCGAAATCATGAATTATTGATCGAAAACGAAGAAATTGAAATAGAAATCAAAGGAGGTTTCTCTAGTCGTTTCGAGTTAAAAACTCTGGGAATAAAATTTGAAGATAAATTTGACAACACTGATCGCTCTTTAATTAATCCTGAACGAATACTACCTCATCATAATATTGACAAAATCAAAGCGATTCGACTTAGAAATTCTGGTAACGATTTCAAAAATACTATGCTTAAAGATTTGAGCGTAACTCAACTTGCTATTAATGCAGGTTTAGACATAGACTTGACTTATGGAGAACCCTCTCTAGTTTACATTAATGATGTTTTTTATGGATTATTAAATATCAGAACAGAAGGTAATACCAATGGAATGTCTGGACTTTATGGTGTCAAAAAAAAGGACATAACTTTAGCAAAGATAACAACTCATGAGTTGATCAAAAAAGATGGAGACTTTGAGCGAATAGATGCTTTTGTAGATGCCATCAATCGAAAAGATGTTGCTTATTTAAAAGACGAAATTGACCTAAGTAGTTTTGTTGACTATATGGTTTTTGAATCTTATATCGGCAATACTGATTGGCCACATAACAACTCTCGTTTTTATGCTATCAAAGATGGAAAATTCAGGTTTGTGATGTTTGACTTAGACAAGGTTACCTGGCTACGAATTAATAAATCACCACTTACCATCATTGAAGATAATAGCTCACCAAATGTTCTTACTGATTTATTTTTTGCGCTCTATGATGGAGATGAAAACTTCCAGCAAGCTTTTTGGGATCGTTACAATGAACTACTAAGTAATGGTGACGTTTCTTTTGAAAAATTCAAACCAATTGTAGACGCAAATGCTGAAACAATAAAAGCTGACATCCCCCTTCAAATTAACAAATATAGTGCTCCGGGAACAATGATCGAATGGAATATTGAACTGGATAAAACTTTGACGCTTTTCAAAGAGCGGGAAGTAATCGTTAAAGGGTTGATTGAGCAATAGATTATAAAATTCACGATATAAATAATAAAAGGGTCCAGTTAACATTCGTTTACCTGAGATTGAGACTTAGAATCATCATATCTAAATTCATAGGTTACCTTTAAATCTTCAAGGTAATTCGATTGAAAATGAGTATTAGATTTGCAAAAGCACAAAACCTCTTTCTTCTATTACCTCCCTCTACTTTTCGCATCTTCTCTCCTAAAAATAGACCTTTGGCATAAAGATTGAATCTTGCTAAAGGATCCAACCTCCAGCACAAACAAAACCAATTTTATACAAATCCTATTAAAAATTAGGATAGTACTCAAATCAAATTAGATGAGTGGACATGCCATAAATAGTGTTAAACCAACCATATCGAATGAAATCGATGTGATAATGGACTGTTCCAGTGATGCCGTTTTTGTCTTGGCATTAGAGAGTTTTAAAATTCTAAAATCAAACAATAACGCCGCTCTTCTATTAGGGCTTTTTAGAGAAGCTTTATCTGAACATTCAATTCTCGAATTTATAGATTCTAAATCTAATACAGACTGGTATAGTCATATCGATTCTACGTTACAAGGCCAATTTGATAATTTCTCTGGAAGAATAAAAACTTCTGACTCTAAGGCTCTTATTGTTGAGGCTAAAACTCGTCTCATTCTTTGGAAGAACCAGAAAGTTTTAATTTGTATTGTAAAAGAAATTACTGGTTTCCCAAATCAGATCAATAAATTTAAAAAAGAAATAGCCTTTTATAAAACCATTCTTAATGAGATGCCAACTCAGTTTGCAGTCCTCAGTCCTGAATGGAGGTATATGTTCATCAACAAACCATCTATTGGAGATGATGAATTTAGAGAATGGATGATCGGTAAGTCTGATTATGATTTTTGTGAATACCGTAATAAGGATACTGAACTGGCAAGAATCCGTCAAGAAAACTACCAAGCTGTTGCTGATTCTAAAAAAGTAAAAGAATGGATTGAGGAAATGACAACTAAAGATGGAGAGACCATCTATATTTTACGAAAACTATATCCATACTTTTTAAAAGATAAATTGCATTTGACATTTGGTTTCGGAATCAATATCACGGAACTGGTCAAAGGAGAAAAGGAACGAAAGAAGATCATGGAAATCATGAGTCAGAAAAATGAGGCGTTACAACAATTCGCCTATATCGTGACACATGATTTAAAAGAACCTCTTCGAGGTATTACTAGTTTCTCTAACTTATTAGAAAAAAGATATACAGATAAACTAGATGGTGATGCACTTGATTTCCTGAACTTCATCGTCACAGGTACGAAGCGAATGAATGATTTGCTAAACGAATTGACGTCCTATATTTCAATCAAGAGTAACGCGGATGCAATCGAAACGATGTCCTTGGAAAAAGCTGTAGCGATTGCAGAATCCAATATGCAAATATTGATAGAAGAAACAAACGCTGAAATCACAATAGATTCTTTACCTGATATAAAATGTCATCGAGTTTATATCAATCAGCTTTTTCAAAACTTGATTAACAACGCAATCAAATTCCGTAAAGAAACACCTAAAATTCATATTTCTGCGAAAATGGAAGGCGGCTTTTGTATCGTAGAAGTAAAAGATAATGGAATTGGAATTCAGGATGAACATAAAGATCGAATATTCCAGGTTTATAATCGACTCAACAAAATCGATTACGAAGGCACAGGTATTGGGCTTGCCATTTGTAAAAAAATAGTACAGCTCCACAGTGGAAAAATCTGGATTGAATCAGATGGAAAAACAGGCAGTAGTTTCTTCTTCAGCCTAAAAATCATCTAATAACCACAACTCTTTCTCCCCCTTTTAGCTATCATCTGCAGACGGCAGATGTCTCCCCCATATTTTTTATGATTGAAAACATATATTATGAGAAAAGTAGTAATCATCGGCGGGGGAGCCGCGGGTCTATCCTTAGCTATTGGCTTAAAAAAACAAGGACAAAGCGTTAAGATATTTGAAAAAAGAGAAGAAAATCATAGTAATGGTTTAGCTCTTTTGTTATTGCCTAATGGCATGGAAGTTCTAAAGAAAATGGATCTTCAAGAAGAGGTATTAAAAAAAGTATCTTCACTTAATAACTTCGTCAGTCAATATTCCACTGGCAAGCAAATATTTTCAAAACCTATGTCTAATCTTTACGGAGTCAAAAGAGGAGATATTCTGGATACATTAAAAGACAAAATCTCAAAAGTAGATATTTCATACGGACATGCATTTAGTCATTTCAGTTACAATCAGAACGGTGAAGCAAGAGCAGTACATTTCAAAAATGGTCATATTGAAAAAGGAGACGTATTCATAGGTGCTGACGGTGTACACTCTCCGATACGGAAATCAATTTTCCCAGAAAGCAATCTTATTCAAACCAATATTTCTGAAATGGTTTCTTTGATAAAAGCACCAAATCTAGTAAAGAGATTAAATGGTACTTTCCAAAAAATTATTTGCAAAGCAGGAGGACGAGCAATTGGCCTTTTACCTTGTAGTAAAGAAGATGTCGTTTGGTTTTTCCAATACGATGAAAGTATTATTGATTTCGATCCGGACAATGACAATGACATCAAAAGTTTTTTAAGACATCAAATAGGTTCCTGGGCAAATCCAGCAGAAGAATTATTCTTGAAAACTGATTTTTCACATTCTTATTTGTGGAAAACACATGACATGAATCTATTACCTGCTTTCCATAAAAATAACGTTGCACTTATAGGCGATGCAGCACATGTATTCAACACCTTGACTAGTCAAGGTCTAAATTCTGCTTTAGAAGATGGCTATTGTTTATCACAATTATTTTCTAATGAAAACAAGAACATTCCAGCTTCAAAGGTTTTTGAAATATTCTATAGCCTTAGAAAGGAAACCGTAAAGAATAACATCGAATACGGTAGAATGCTCAAAGATCAATTCATCGTCACACAAGATCAAAACATGGTAGTCCCAATGGCCGTTTAACGTTAACCAATTCAGAACTTTCACACCATTATGAGCGCCTCTATGATTAGAATATTCTTTTAATTTTAAAGGTAAATACAACATTCCGATTTTTAGTATTTCGTTCTTCCCGAATGAGACTGTTTTAAAATTAGATTTAGCAGTAAACCATCTAAAAATCGGAATGCGTCATTTATTATCAGTTTTTGATTTTTTCGAAACTAATACCCATCGAAAATCGTAAAAAACTAAAATAAAAAATTCATAATGGCCAATACGACTTTTTCGAATAACAATGTCAACCTTTCTCTTCTAAAACAACGAGCCTATAATCTTCGATGGGCAACTGTAGACGAAGGTGTTATTCCATTGACTGCTGCAGATCCAGATTTCCCAATTGCTCCAGAGATTATAGAATCGATCAAGTCTTATACTGATGGTGGTGTTTTCTCTTATGGCCCAGCGACTGGTTTATTAAGTTTTAGAGAAGCTGCAGCTAATGTTCTCCAAACTAGAAAAGGAGCCAAAGGCGATCCTGAATTGATACTAGCAACGGATGGAGCTGCATCAGGAATGTATACCATTGCCAAAGCATTTCTTCAGCCAGGTGACGAGGTCATCATTTTTGATCCAGTTGATTTCTTATTTCAAAAATCTGTAAAATCCGCTGGAGGGAAAGTCGTCCGAATTCCTTTAGATCCAAAAACAGGTCGTTTCGATCAGCAACAACTTCGACTTTCTATTACTGGAAAAACAAAAATGATTTGCGTTTGTAATCCTCATAATCCACTTGGTAAAGTATTGACAAAAGAGGAATTACTTTTTATCGGAACAACCGCTGTTCTTCATGATCTATGGATCATGAATGATGAAATCTGGTCTGACATTATTTTCGAACCTAGTAAGCATACCAATATTGTTTCTTTAAATTCAGAAATTGCAAACCGTACCATTTCCGTTTATGGTTTTTCTAAAACCTTTGGCTTGGCTGGTCTGAGAGTAGGATTTATTGCTGCTCCAAATAAAAAAGTATTTAAAAAAGTATTGCAAGCTTCCCAAGCTGGATCTACTGCTGGAGGGGTGAGTACACTTAGTCAGATTGCTGCAACAGCTGCCTATGAAAAAGCTTGGCCATGGGTTGATCAATTCCTAGAACATTTGACAGAAGTTAGAAATTATAGCGTCGACAGACTCAACAACATGCCTGGCATTTCTTGTCGAAAACCTGATGGTACTTACCTACTTTTCCCTAACATCGAATCCTTTGGTTTGTCTAGTGAAGGCATGGCACAATATCTTTTGGAAAAAGCAAAAGTTGCTGTCGTTCCTGGTGCTGCTAAATGGTTTGGTCCTGGTGCTGAAGGACATATCCGATTGTGTTTTTCTACGTCGATGGAAATCATGACAGAGGCCTTGGATAGAATTGAAGTGGCGTTGAAAGAACTGGAGCCTACATTTAAGATTGAGGAAGAATTGGAGCTACAGGTGCAATGATTAGGATTTTAAATTATGGTCTTGGGTTTATTTAAGAATGAGTGAATATGAATCATCAATAAACTTTAGATTCATTACATTCTAAAAATATTCTTCTCATCGCTGAATCCTTTTTTTGACAATACAATTCCTAATCCTGAAAGTATAAAAAGGGAGAGAAATACCAGTCCAATTAATCCCCATTCATAAGTTCCACCTACAATACTTTTGCAAGCAAGGGTAACATTCATTATAGGAATCAAGGCGGTTTTAATATTGAGTTCAAAGCTAGGAGACATTCCTACAATCACAGGAACTAAGATTACAATTAACAAAGGCTGAATCAAACTCTGCGCTTCTTTGAATGACTTTGCGTAGATAGAAATAGGGATCAACAATCCAGCAAAAAAGGTAGATAAAGGAATCATCATCAATCCAATCAATAGAACGGATTTCCCGTTGAGTAAAACCGAAACAAAGGGTAAATCATTGTTGAATTTTAATACTAAATAAATTCCTAGAAAATTAAGTAATCCCGAGATGGCTCCTGCTGAAGCAATCACTAAAAGTTTTCCAATTAGGATTTGAAATCGATTGACAGGAAGCACCAACAAGGTTTCAATTGTCCCTCTTTCTTTCTCTCCGGTAAACAAATCTATGGCCGGATACATCGCTCCAATAAAACAAAACATGACGAAAAATACAGGAAGAATTCCACCAGCAAAAGAAGCGATCGAATTTTTCTTGATTTTTACATTAGTCGTCTTTAAACTAGTTGGTTTCAATATGGAAGTGTTCGTTCCCAACGCTTCCAATCGTTGATCGACAATATCTCGACGATAAGATGTGATCGTTTTAGCCACTCGCTCATAACCTGAAGAATCTCTAGAAGAGGATTCATGAAAGAGCTCAATGCTTCCGGTTTTGCCATTCTGAATCTGAGCATCAAAATCTTTATCTATGATTAATCCATAATCAATACTATCATTTCGAATGAGTGTTTTGAATTCATAAGGAGAAATCCCTTCCAATACCTTTAGATCTTTTCTTCTCTTTAATCGATCCATCAATTCACCTCCGTTATCATTGGTCACCACTGCTACCCGTAAATCACCTTGGCCTTTGACATCATCACCGGATTTAGAAAATCGCCCCGTCAAAACAAGTATAAGCGGGATCAAAACCAATGGCAAGATGATCATAGCGATTAAGGTCCGGCGATCTCGTAAAAGATCGGTCATCTCTTTTTTATAAATAGTAAAGATTGAATGCATCTAGAGATTTTAGAATTAGAAATTTAGGTGCCTTAAGGTATTATCAGCTCGACTTGACTTTGAATTCGTTGAATCAACATACTGGTGATCCGTTTTCGTAATTCTTGCTCATTTTCTTGAAAAAACAACCACTCTTCCATAGAAAAATGTCCAATAACAATACCTGCTAATAGGTTTTTAAAATTTTTATCTTGCTTTATTTGCTGCTCAATATACTCCAATTGCTTGGGTTCTGATAATTTGAAGAATACACTTTTACGTTTAATAAATTGATTTCGAGAAATTTCCAGAATCAATTGGTTTTGGAACTTTAAGACCGGACGGATGGTTTTATTCTGAAATTGCTCTATTATTCCGCTAGCAGGTTCCAGATTTAAGGCAGGTCTCAAAGCAATAAGCTGATTATCTCTATTTTCCATGAAAAAATTCTAAAAGATTGTTTACAAAATGGATGAAAAGGTATATATTTGCGGTCGCTTAACAAGAATTAAGATTTTTAAATTTAATTCTTAATTAATATGGCGAGGTAGCTCAGCTGGTTAGAGCGCTAGATTCATAATCTAGAGGTCGGGAGTTCAAGTCTCCCTCTCGCTACAAAAACATACTGATTATCAGTAACAAATGCCGATCTCTTGATCGGCATTTTTTGTTTATAGATGATTATTCAAACAAGTTAACCCTCAAATAGTTTTGGTATAAAAAGGGTTCATTCTGGAATAGTCTATTCATTTAAAAAATATAGTGTTTGAAGCAGTCCTTTGAATTCATTAAGGTTATTTTTAAGTAACTGCCTTCGTATCATCCATTATTTTGGATCATTCATCTTGCCTCCACTCTAAATTCCATGTATTAGCTTTTGCCCTTTTTCTTTTAAACTTCATTACTTGAGATTTGGAGTTACCTTTTATAACTTGATCCTCCAAATACCCGAACACCAATGTACATTCCAATTGCTGTTATTCTCCAAACCCCTCTAGCCATCATACTCCAATAAAAAATCCTGTCTGCATTTGCACGACTAATAGAATTTGCTTCTGCATCTTTAGGATTGCGATATAAGTAATCATGCAAAATTGCTGCATAAACAGTATTACTCAGTGGCGAGATTAGTGATTGAAGAATTTTAGGGATACTTGCAAAATCTGTAGTCGCATTGGGAGGAATAGTAAAAATGTATTCATTACTATCTAGTCTAAATTTGACTTCCCAATCATATAGCATTATGAAATGACCTGATTTGCCTTTTGGGACAATATATTCATGACCATTATGAAGCGTTAATTTTCTCCTTTTGTCAGGCCAACTCCCCTTCGGTTTATTGATCCAAGAGAATACCGGGGGAATATGAAGCCCGGTGCCTATCCCTACATGTTTCGGCCTTCCAAACCAGTTAGCTAAAAATAGAACAAAGCAAATCGCTACTATTATTACTAACAAACCCATTAATATCGTAAATGAAACACTCATCTTTTTTTGTTTTGTAATTTAATTACCCGGTTCTATTTTCAAATCTACCGAAGGAATATACCACACATCCTTTGACAAATCAACACCACCTTTCATTTCTTCTTGAACTACGCGATCAATAATATAAACACCTGTTTTTGCCATGTTTTTAAAATCATCCATACCACCATTTGGAAAATTAACCCGTGTTCTATGAATATTAAATTTTTCAGAAAATTTACGCCCGAATGTTTTTTCTACGCCTTCTTTGCCATACATAAATCCTAGAAGACCACCCCATGTCGCTGTCGGGTTATCGGAATCCCAGCCTGATAAGGCACCGATTTTAATGGTCTCTTTCAAATCACCTTCTCCGTATAAAAGACTAACAATACTTGCTGCGTAATTAATACCACCAGCGAAACAACCATTGCAAAAAATATTTTTTGAAGTAATGGTATACCCATCTTCTTGATTGACTTGATAGCGGGTATAGACCTCATCACGTGCTTGCTCCCAAGGTACATTTGCATCATATCGGCCTTTTACAAAGTCGTACATTTTTGCAGCATAAGAATCTTTAGGAAGTCTTTTTCGAGCCTCTGTTGCCATCCATTGAATCTGATCTTTTTTTGAAAGGCTTAGATCAACAGAGGATGTTAAAGAATACATGATCACATAGAATTCTGATATCCATTGAGCATTTTCTCTTGCTGTAGTTTGAATGGGTAACTTCGACATTTCCAAAGCAATATCTGGGCGCGAAGGAGCAAAAAAACCAAAGATTTCTGTGGTTAACTGAGCGTCAATCATTTCGTGATAATTGTCATAAGTCGTGTCTTTTGTAATCATTGGATCACTTGTCGCAGGTGGTACGGTCCCCGTTATCATTAATTCTAAAGCCCTTTGGTTGGCCACCCACAGATAATTTTCTTCTTCATGCTTCATGTGTTTTAACCAACCTGCTCTAATTTGCTCCCCCGTGAGTATGGAAGTTTTGTTGGTGTATAGTAAATGCTGATACATATATTCAACATCGGTATCATCATCGGCACCCCAAATTTCATCTTCTCCTCGAAAAACAAAATCTATAGTTTCTGATAAATCACTTGGTTTATCACCAGACCAAATATTCGGCAAGTCAGGTGTTCCCCAATCTTTTCGAGTATAAAAATCACCAGTTTTTGTTTCTCCAATATTTCCAACCTTATCCATTTCTGTTACTAGTCCCGTCCAGTTGGCGATACATTGTGCCAACCAAAATCCGTACAATTTATCCGCATATTCAGAACGAGATATTTTACGGTCTGTAGATTTGGGCACATACTTAGCGTAAGTAAGCCTAGAATCTTGCAAGGCATTAACAATCTCTTTTTCTTCAACTTTTGAAATATCTTTGCATGACGAAATTGTCAAATAAAAAGTGAATAGGCTGATGATAAAAACAAAATTCCTCATGTCAATTATTTTTTGATGTGTTTAAAAACTGGCCTTCATCACGGATAGAAATAGAAAGTTACGTACCTGTTTTTGCGATTTGCTTTAAGGAAAGCATTCAGTTAATTTAAATGAAGAGAAAGGTGAAATTAAGAAGTTTAATCCAATCAATTCTAATCGCCCCCCATTTTCTATACCTGAATATAGAAATAAGAAAGGAGATTTATCACAATTAAGGTATTATTACGATACTATTTAGCACTAATTATTAGCACCTATAGCATTCAATATAGATCCTCGGAGACCCCGAGAATCCAATGAAGAATATTTATTTTTGAATATTTAGAGTTTTTTTTGAAGTAAATTACCATTCAAAAACTGAAAGCCTTACAGGGTGATTTAGTCTCCTTTAATGTTTACTCTTGATGCTCCGGTAAAAACTGTACTTCCTAAGATTTCGGAAGTAATAAAAATATGATCATTCGAAATATCCATATAAATACCTGAATAGGTCCCAGACTTTCAAACTATCGAATCATTCATTGCCGCATTATCATGTGCTCTATCAAATTCTTGTTAAGAATCAACATAAAAAATGGCTGCAGTTAAAGTCGTTTTGAAAAACAAAAAAAACTCAAACTTATAGAATATATTATTTTCACCATGTATTGATTTGCGACAATTCTAGCTTGTTGGATTCAATATTTTTTGCGTATGTGATTACAAAAAAATACCTCGCCCTATGAAAGGAACGAGGTTTTAGATTTTTTTATGAAAAGAAACTTCACTGATTAGAATTTTAACAACTAGGTATAGTCGTTAAATTACAGATTAAAACATCAGATTATTTATCTCTTCTAATATCACTTATAAAACTTAAAGCTTGTTTAGTCAAGCTTTCAATTTTTTCATAATTAAAACTTCCATCTTCATTTTTAGCCATAAGCTTTGACCCCATACCAACACAAGTAACACCAGATTCAAACCACTTTTCTAAACTTTCACGATCTGGACTCACACCTCCAGTTGGCATAATAGAAGTCCAAGGTTGCGGGCCTTTGATCGCTTTGACAAAGCCAGGACCATAAGTTCCTCCAGGAAATAATTTTACAATTTCACAACCCATTTCCTCTGCTTTACAGATCTCAGTGAGGGATCCACAACCAGGCGACCACAGTACTTTTTTACGATTACAAACGATTGCAATATCTTCTCTTAAAACTGGAGTGACAATAAAATTAGCGCCTAACTGCATATAGAGAGATGCCGCTCCCGCATCGGTTACAGACCCTACTCCAAGTATCATCCCGGGTAATTCTTTAAGTGCATATTTATTTAAATCTTTGAATACTTCATGTGCGAAATCACCACGATTTGTGAATTCCAACAAACGAGCACCTCCCTTATAAAGGGTGGACAGCACTGTCTTTGCTATGTCTATATCCGCATGATAAAAGAGTGGAACCATGCCTTGTTCTTTCATCGTTTGCGCTACTTCAATTCTTGTATATTTTGCCATTGTTTATTTTAAGTTATTGGACAGAATGATTAATAAGTTATTTTTTCCGTCACTTACCAATTTAAAATTTGATTAAAATCATAGTCAGTAGGTTGTTTTAAATAAACCTCTGATTCCGAATAATCTTTCTCTGATATAAAATCTAATCCCTGAAAAAATAAGCGGGTAATTTCAGCATCCATATCTACTAATCTTGGAATAACTTTTCCATACTCATCTTCATGATCTGCTAAAAAAACAGGTACAATATTTCCTTCTGCATCAGCACTTACAATACATCCGCTCAAGCCATCTTTGAATAATTTTTGTACTCCGATCCCTAAAAGCGAACACAAAGTCAAATCAAAACCAATCGGCCGACAACATCTCAGTTCGTAGCCTGCATCATTGGGGCGACTTTTTATTTCCAATCCAATTGCTCTGAGTTTTTCTTGAAGAAGAATATTAAAAAAATTTGCTTTGCTTATATTTCCTAGTTCCGGATGTCCATGAGAATCATAGGTCAAACGAATTCCTGCATTAGTTATCTCCTCTTCCTCTAATATATGAAAAACGCCTTCGCTGATGATAATTACTCCATAATGAATATTTTGAATGTGCCTTTTTACCATTGAAGAAATCATTAGATTTATGATTTTATCAATACTTGGTTTGGTCTTATTAAACATTTCAGGAATGATAATCATTGGAAAATGGCAAGCCGTACCAATGCCAAAAGCTAAATGTCCGGCAGACCTTCCCATCGATGACATCACGAACCAGGATTCTGTAGTGCGGGCATCTTCGTAAAGGGTATTTCCAATTTTCACGCCTTCATCTTTAGCAGAGTGAAAACCAAAAGTAGGATTTCTACCGGGCAAAGGAAGGTCATTGTCAATCGTCTTCGGAACATGGATATTCGATATTTCTAAGCCCTTGCTTTTAAGAAACTTAGTCAATCGATTTGCTGTGGAAGCGGTATCATCGCCACCAATAGTTACTAAAAGTTTTACATTATGCTTTTCAAAGAAACGAGTGGTGAACTCTGAGTCTTTGGGTTTGAATCGACTCATGATCAGCGTCGAACCTCCTCTGCTAAAAATTCGATCTGCATGTGCAAAATCAAATTCTTTAATTTGTGGATCTTCCGAAAACAAACCTTGGTATCCATATTGAATGCCCAGTACTTTATAATTATCTTTTAAAAAAACTTTTGCAACAGTACTGATGACAGTATTGATTCCAGGAGCAGGTCCTCCGGCACAAATTATGGCTACTGATTTTTGCATTCCACGATAGTATTTATTTATCTCGCAACTCTTCCGCTAGCGTCACCACTCATGAGTTTTTCCACTTCATCTACCGTCACCAAATTGGCATCACCATAAATGGTATGTTTCAAACAAGAAGCAGCGACTGCAAAATTCAATGCATTTTGGTCATCATCAGGATATTGCAATAAGCCATAAATCAAACCTCCCATAAAACTATCCCCACCACCTACTCTATCAACTATATGAGTAATTTGATACGTTGGTGCTTCATACAAAGTCTTGCCATCATATAAAACACCTGACCAAGTATTATGTGAGGCGCTAATTGATCCTCTTAAAGTCGTAATAACTTTTTTCGCTCGAGGAAACATTTCCATTAATTGTTGCAAAACCGATAGGTAGGATTTGGCATCCACTTCATGACCAGCAGTAACGTCAAGCCCTTCAGGATGTAAACCAAAATGCTTTTCCGCATCTTCTTCATTTCCCAAAATCACATCACAGCCTGCTACTAACTCCGGCATAACTTCACCGGGTTCTTTTCCGTATTTCCAAAGTTTTTTCCGGTAATTCAAATCAGTAGAAACGGTAATCCCCATTTCATTCGCTACCTGAATCGCTTCCAAACAAGCATCTGCTGCGCCTTGCGAAATAGCTGGAGTGATACCAGTCCAATGAAACCAATCTGCTCCTTTAAAAACTTCTTTCCAATCGATCATCCCCGCTTGAATCTCTGACATCGCAGAATGTGCTCGGTCATAAACTACTTTACTTCCACGACTTACGGCACCTATTTCTAAAAAATATATTCCTAATCGATCGCCTCCATAAACGATATGATCCGTTCCAACATTTCGCTTTCGCATTTCCATCAAAGCGCATTTCCCAATATCATTATCAGGCAAGCGCGTGACAAAATCAACTGGAACTCCATAGTTCGCTAAAGAAACGGCTACGTTGGATTCTCCTCCGCCATAGATCGCTTCAAAAGAATTAGCTTGAGAAAATCTTTTCCAATTGGGAGGTGTCAACCGAAGCATGATCTCTCCAAAAGTTACTACTTTTTTCATATTTTAATATCGTGATTGTTAATTTATGAGAATGCTAATCCACCGTTAATGTCAAAATTGGTTCCTGTTATAAACGAGCTTTCTTTAGAGGCTAAATAAATCACTAAATCTGCTACCTCGTCAGCACTACCTTCTCTTCTTAGTGGAGTTTTACCAGCAACAATTTTACGAATTTCATCCTTTGTGAAATCATCGTGAAACTTCGTGGCTATCATCCCAGGACAAAGTGAATTTACTCTAATACCTTTAGGTCCAAGTTCTTTTGCCATTCCTCTAGTAAATGTCGTTACCGCACCTTTAGAAGAAGCATACAATGAAGATCCACCGCCGCCGCCATCTCTTGCTGCTAGAGAAGAAAGATTTATAATCGATCCACCTTTACCCATTAATGGTTCAAATGCTTGCATTACGAAAACAGTCGATTTAAAGTTTACATCCATTAATAAGTTGTAAAACTCCTCATCGAATTCTTGTAATGTTTTACGTGCAAAAAGGCCTCCTGCATTATTGACTAAGATATCAATTTTCTTTCCATAAGTTTTAACTGCTTTCGCCTTTAATTTCTTGATATCTTTTAAGTTGGATACGTCAGCTTTTACTGCAATGGCTTCACCACCAAACGCTTTTATTTCATCAACCGTTTTCTTAGCTCCAGCTCTAGAATTAAAATAATTCACAACAACCTTAGCTCCTTCTCTTGCCAATTTAATAGATATTGATCTCCCAATATCTCTAGCACCTCCAGTTACTACGGCTACTTTTCCTTTAAATTTTTTCATTTTACTTTTTTTTATAATCGAATTTAATATTAGATTCCTAAGGCTTGACCACCACCGATTTGGATAGTCTCAGCGGTTATAAATGATGCATCTTTACTAGCTAAGAAAGAAACAACACCAGAAACATCTTCTGGTTGACCTAATCTACCTAGCATAATATTATTCGCCCAAGAAGCAAAAACTTCTGGTTTCGTTGATTTAATTTGTTTATGAAATGGCGTGTCAATTGTACCAGGAGATACCGCATTTACTCTAATACCATATTCCGCTAAATCTTTTGCTAATGCTCTTGTAATTGCATGAACTCCAGCTTTAGATGTTCCATAAATTCCAGCTCCAGGTCCTCCAGCATTCCATGCTGCATTTGAAGTGTAGTTAATGATTGACGGATGCTCTCCCTTTTTAAGAAAAGGTATTGCAGCTCTTGAAGCGAAAAACACAGAATCCAAATTTAATGCCATTACAAATCTGTAAAATTCTGTTGTCATTACTTCAAACCTAGATCGTCCACCTAGTCCACCTGCATTATTTACAAGCGTATCAATTTTTCCATACTTCTCACCAATTTTGGTGATGTTTGCAGTTACAGCTTCTTCATTTGTAACATCAAATCCGTAATATTCAGCCGTAATTCCTTCTGCAATAAGTTCTTCAACTCTTTTAGCTCCGGCTTCATCTTCAATACCATTTAATACTACAGTATATCCGTCTTTACCTAATCTTTTTGCTACTTCAAAACCGATTCCACTAGTGGCACCAGTTATTATTGCTACTCTTCCGTTATTTGTACTCATATTTTTATTATATTCTTTTTTAATGTTGATTTAATTTTCTGTATTAATAACTAATTTTACTTTTCTGATAAAGAAGAAAATAGATAGAACTCCTAATACTACAGAAATTGTAATGACTATAAAAGCCGGGTTATACGAACCTTCAGATGTAATCCTACCGATGAACCAATTCATTATCATTGGAGACACCGCAGCTACCGTCCCAGCTAAACCCGCTAAAGTTCCTACTGATGGGCCTCTGAATAAATCACTAGAAAGTGTTTGAATATTACCAATTGCAAACTGGAATCCAAATAATGCCATACCCGCAAGATATATGAAGGTCATATAATTTGAATCATTTACAAATAAAATAATAGATACAAATCCCGCAATGATCAATAAGCTTCCTACTACAATACTTATTTTTCTACCCGCATCTACATTGGTTCTTTTTATTACTTCTTGAGTAAAAATACCACCTAAAATACTACCTGCAGCAGCCATTAGATAAGAGACCCACATCGTATTTCCAATTTCTTCTATGCTTAATCCAAATTTTGAATTCAAATATATTGGCATCCAACCTGCAAAAAACCACCAAATTGGTTCAATAAAAAACCTACAAAACAATACGCCCCAAGGTTCTTTATAACTAAGCATTTTTCCAAGTCCTAAACTCTTGCCCTGATCAGCAGCAGGTTCATCGTTGGTTTCGGTTCTGTCATTAAGGATCAGGTTTCTTTCTTCATCACTTAACCAAGGGTGATCTTCTGGTTTTGATTTATTTAATACAAACCAAGGTATAACCCAAAGTAAACCTACAACACCTAGTATTACGTATGTAGATTTCCAGCCAAATTGAGCATATAGAAATACAATAACCACAGGAGCTATTACATTACCTATGGATGCTCCAGAATTAAATATTCCTTGAGCTAAAGCTCTCTCTTTTACAGGAAACCATTCTCCATTATTTTTCACAGCTCCAGGCCATAATCCAGCCTCACCCAATCCGAGAAGTCCACGAGCTATGGATAAAGTCGCAACACCTCTCGCAACAGCGTGAAAAGCTGCGGCAGCGGACCATACGACGATAGACACTACGAAGCCTACTCGTGTTCCAATTTTATCATAAAGCCTTCCAGATAAAAATTTACTTGCCGCATAAGTAGCCATAAATATATTTAGCATTAATGCGTAATCAGTTTTATCCATTCCTAAGTCCTCACCCATTTCTGGCCAAAGTAAAGCAAAGGCAGTTCTGTCAATATAATTGATAACTGTGGCTACAAATATGAGCCCGATAATCCACCATCGTAATCCTGGTAACTTCATTATGTTTAAGTTTCAAATAGCGTTATAAAAAATCTTCTCTTGCAGGACTGAATACATCAATCAAAGTTCCTGCTTTGATGCATTTACAACCATGCATAACCATCGTCGGGATGTAATAAGAATCCCCTCCTTTGATGATTCGTACATCGTCGCCGATTGTCATTTCAAATTCTCCACTTTGTACATAAGTAACTTGTGAATGATGATGATTGTGCAAGTCTCCAACTCCACCTTCTTTAAAGTCAGCAACTACTAGCATGATCTTAGAATCATAGCCATGAATTTGTCGTCGCAAAAGTGGATTAACTTGTTCCCATTCCTGATCTTGTTGTAAGAAGTATGGTTGAGTAGGTTTAATTTCTGTCATTTTATAAGGTTTATTTTACAAAAAATATAATTCTTTTTTGGTTCTATTTCGGCGGCGTACCAGGCCCTACAGTAGCTTCTCTAAACCACACTTCCGTGTAACATCCATTTTCATATTGCTTTGCGATATCACCACCATAGGTTTCTGCACCTGCACACCAAACCATATTTTTTTCAGGATCTTTTCCATTGGTTTGATTATAAGCACCTTGTTTGAAATAATTCAACTCTCCGCTATAGGCTTTAGCCCTTTCGGTTCCATCTTGTCCTATAGGCACAAATAATTTCTTGACTTGAGCTGGTATGTCTGATTGATTTACATATTCAGATTCGATCAAATTTTTAGTAAATGTTTTTGTTTCATGGCCATCACTTTTGAATGTGAGATACATGACGCCCTTATATACATTTATTTCATAACTGAATTCCTCACCTAATTCTATTCCATCCGCAGGTTCAGCAGGATAACTTTTTTTGCTTGTTCCAATGACAGACATATCATGTCCCCATATGGCAGTAGAATAATCCCATCTTCCCGAATTATCATCGCCTGCAGTATTGATTTCATAATTCCAAAATACAGATCCTTTACTCTGGCCTGGGAATTTTTTATAAAATATTTTTATCGGTTCATTTTCATGTCCTTCACCACTATGAATCTGCCCAATCACTGTTGAATAAGATGCCGCAACTCTCGCATCTCCAGAAGTAGAAACTTGCATAACCTTGCAAGTGCCTGTCAGTTTACCTCCTTGTTCAGGCGTCCATTCTCTCTTTTCGTGTAACTCTGTTCTCGTGTTACTAGAGTTTTTTGAAGTGACTCCAGAATTTGGCGTTTTATAAACTACCCAACGTCTTGTACCATCAATTACAGTATAGAAAAAATCTTTGTGTTCGAACTCAGTGATATCTTCTACATTCGTTCCGTCCCCCATTAACATTTTAAATTTATCCATAAAGGGAATAACCTCATTAGGGTAAACTATCTTTTTACTTAAATCATCATTAGCTTGGAAGTACCCTGCATTCGAAATGGCATCATTGCTAATTTCAATACTTCCTGATTTAAACCAAACTTCAGCATAGTTTCCATCTGCATATTGTTTTTGAATATCGCCACCATGTGTCTCTGCTCCAGAACACCAGACTTTATTTACTGCAGGATCTTTTCCATTAGTTTGATTATAACACCCTAATTTAAAAAAGAGCCCTTCATCAGCGTAAGCATTTTCGCGCTCCACACCATCTTGGCCAATTGGCACAAATAAATTCTCGACTTGTTGCGGCATGTCTGAGCGTTTTGCATATTCAGACGCGATGAGATTTTTAGTAAATGTTTTGGTTTCATGCCCTTCGCTAGTAAACTTAAGGTGCATGATACCATCTTTAATTTCTACTTCGTAACTCATTTCTTCACCAAGTGCAATCCCATCTTCTGGTTCTGGAGGATAGGTATTTTCTCCAGTCCCAACAACAGAAAAGTCATAACCCCAAATTGGATAGGAATAATCCCACCTTCCAGAATTATCATCGCCTGCGGTATTGATTTCATAATTCCAGAAAACCGAACCTTTAGTATGGCCGGGAAATTTTTTGTAAAACATTTTAAAAGGTTCGTTCTCGTGACCATCTGCACTATGAATCTGCCCAATGACTACAGAGTAAGTAGATGCTACCCTTGCATCGCCTGTATTTGATACATTCATTACTTTCAATGTAGCGTTCAATTTAGCATCCGTCATAGGGGACCATTTTTTCAATTGGGCCAATTCAGTTCTTGTATTATTTGAAGTTCCATGGGTATTCCCTGCATTAGGTGTTTTAAAAACTACCCAATTCCTTTCGTCTTCATTTGTAGTATAGAAAAAATCTTCATGTTCAGTATTGATTGCCTTTCCAGCATTTGAACCATCACCTAATATTAAATTCCAATGATCGAAAAATGAAATTACATCACTTGGATAAATGGTTTTTTGAGTTTCCTTTTTACTAGGTTCTTTGGCTGTATCGGAACAGCTACTTAGTATTAAAAAAATACCAAGGATTAAGAACGTTGATAATGATATGATATATTTTTTGTTCATTTTCTATTTTTTGTTCATAAAGGTTTTGAGGGCATCTAAATCCTTTTTCAAGGTCTTCAATACGGTCTCTCTTGGTAAAGTAATTTTGCTCTTTCCTTTATTTGCACCTCCTAAATCATATTCTGCATGAAGGGTAAATGGCGCATTAATATTTAGTTTTGCAATCGTTTTAAAGTAATCTTCAAAATCCACTGCTCCTTTTCCAATTGGCATATTTTCGACTTCCCAGCCATTACTCTTTTCCGCATAAATGAAATCTTTCAAGTCAAGCGTTTTGATATGCGTTTGCAATAGTTTCAATCCCAGCTTCCAAGATTTTAAACCCTCAGCCATGGCATGACGAACATCAAACCGGCAACCAATCCATTCAGGATCTAGGTCTTTTATCAATAGCCAAATATCCCATACTGCTGATCCCACACTATCACCAGAGTGATTTTGATAAGCTCCATGTATGTTATAACTTTGGTTCATCTCCTCTAATTTCTTTAGCTGTTTTTCATACAATTCCAATTGTGATGGAATCGATTGATCATCTGAGTATTTCAGCCAACCCATCCGGTAATATTTGATGCCTAAATTGCTGGCCGTCTTAATTATTTTTTCTGTGTATTTGTCATCAGCACTTGTAATAGCGGTCGTTATTAAATCCGCTTTCAGACCTACTTTTCGAATAGCATCTACCGCTTTTGGTAAATCTCGTTCTACGTTTTCGGGTAACACATGTCCTTTGGGACGCACGGTTAAATCTACTCCATCGAAACCCATTTCTTTTGCGGCGATTGCCATTTTTTCATAATCCAACCATTGCAGATGTTTTGAAAAAATATGGATTCCTTTGTCAAATTTATTTTTTTCAATATTATTTTTAGCTAAGCATGAAATTGCATCTTGAAAAGGGAGTACTACTCCTGCTGCTCCTAACATTTTTATGCATTCTCGTCTTTTCATTTTTAATTAATTTTTTCAAGAATCGCTACTACACCTGTGTATGATACAACACAGGCAAATATGAAGGCTAAGCCCATTCCTATGTTGAGCATATAACCCGCTTTGTGTTCACTCATCAGGTCTTTTCTGTTAACCAGGATCATAATTCCAAGAATGACTACTGGAAGAATAAACACATTAAAAACCTGAGTTAAAATTTGTGCATTGATCGGGTTTGCTCCAAAAATCGGAACGGCCAAACCTATGACACATGCAATGCCTGTAAGTATTTTAAATTGTTTGGATGAAGTATCTAATTTACCTTGTTGATAATCCGCAATCATCAATGGTGTAATCATCAGAATCGGAAACACAGAAGACAAGCCAGCGGCTAATGTTCCCATAAAAAATAAGCCTATAGCAAAACGTCCTGCAATAGGTTCGAGTGCATAGACCATATCCAAAACTTTGTTAACTATTTTTCCTTCATGATAAAATGCCCCCATTGCGACGGACATAATAGAAGCACTAATTATAAATATTAAAATAGCTGCCCAAAGCGCATCTTTGCGTTGATCTTTTAAATTTTCTTTTTTCCAACCTTTTCCTTGAATGAACAGAGGTCGAGAAATAAAAGTAGCGGAGGCCATCGTCGTACCGACAAAAGCAGCAACTAACATTTTCCCACTCCCACCGTCTACCTCTGGGATAGAAGGGATGAATCCTTTAATTACTTGAGCAGGATCGGGTAAAATAACAAAGAGAGAAAAGAAAAAAGAAAGTCCCATAAGCGAGACAAAAAAGAGTAATACTTTTTCAAAAATAGAATAATTTCCTTTCCATAAAAAAGTATACATTGCTCCAATTACTATCAATGCAGTGGCTAAAACCCACCAGTATTCATTGCCTTTAATCGAAGGAAAAAATAAGCTTAATGTTTCTACGATAGCGTTAGCAGAAATCCCTAAAATTCCGATCAAGGAATTCCATTGTCCAAAAGTAATTCCGATGATAATTAAAATGGCGATTAGGCTTCCAAATTTCAGATTTTTTCGAAAAGCGAACAGTGCCGTTTCGCCAGTCACTAAATAATACCTTCCATAAGCTTCCATTAAAACCCAAGAAAATAAACAGCTTAATGCCAACACCCATAACAACTCCATTCCATAACTACTCCCTGCCACAATCATAGAGGTGACACTACCTGTACCGATAGTATAACCGATAGCAAAAATGCCAGGGCCGATCCCAAGGAGGAATCGAAATATTTTTTGTAGTATAGTTATTTTCTGTGGCATAAAAATTTCAAAAGTTGCAAGAAACCACCCTCTTTAAAAAGGGCAGTTTCCTTGCATTTCTTTAAACCAAATTAATATTTATCAGAGATTGATATTTCTCTGAAGAGTAAGCTTTAAGTTTACTCTATAAAATGTATGAAACAAAAATACTCAGCGTATTCAAAAATTAATTAGTACCCAGCATTTTGCGTAATTACTCCATCACTCGCTAGCACTTCTGAGTCTGGAATAGGAAACAAATGATAATTTGCATTAATCGTTTCTCCCATTTCAGCATCAACAGTACCTGTTCTCACCAAATCAAACCATCTTTGACCTTCAAAAGCTAACTCTAATCTTCTTTCATCTTGAATGGCCTGTCCAACCAATGCAGGAGTATTAAGAACAGCAGGATCCAAAGGATTTAATCCAGCCCTAGTTCGAATAGGGTCTAATAAACCAAGTACGTCTCCAGCGGAAGAACCATTCTCATTCAATGCTTCAGCATACAACAAAATAACATCTGCTAATCTCAGCTCTATCCAATCCTGATCAAGACCGCCCCATTTTTGACCTGTGCTAGATGCCTCATCAATGGTGTGTGCTCTTCTTATATCTCCACTAGGAAGTGTATCACTAGCAACCGCATCAAAAGCAGCAATTAAATCCGAATCTAATGGCTCCAAAGATTTTGTATCACCTCCACTGAACCATCCAGGAAAACCGGTAAAACCATATGCGCTTGTTATAGAAGTGGACAATTGGGTGGCAAATAATATTTCTGGATTCAGGTCATTTTCGCTTCCATCTTCCATTTCACCTTTACCTCCAAAAATGTCAGCAAAGTTTGCTTGTAAAGCAATCCCTGCAGCATCAGCTCCGTTTATAACGTCTGCCAATAATGGTTCAGCACTATTAAAATTACTTAAGTGCATGTAAACTTTACCCAACATTCCTTGGGCTGCAATTTGAGACGCTCGACCACTTCCTAATCCTGAGTTATCTAAAGCCGCGATTGCATCCTGAAAATCAGGAATGATCACGTCATTATAAACATCGGCAGCCCGTTGTCTTGCTAATAGAGATTTATCGTCTACGTCTGGTGCAGCAGATAAATTCACCGTAACATCACCAAAAACCTGCACGAGCTTGAAGTAAGACAAAGCCCTTAAAAATTTAGCTTCACCTACCTGAGTAGCATTGGTAGAATTTTCGATTACATTATTTGCACTTAATATAGATTTATACAAACTACTATAGAATGGGCGAAAAAATTGTCCTACCAAATCGCCTCCTGCTAAATCAGCATTGTATCTGTCAAAAGCAGGATATGGTTCTTCGTCCATCTTCATATTATCAGCTCTGAAGTCGCCCATGATTGCCATTGGTGTAGCTGCAGACTCATGATAATAATATGCTGCATTCAAAACTTCTCCAAAAGATGTCAAAGTACTAGCTTCAGCATCTATAGTAGGGAATTGATCCAAATCATTATCACATGCTGCTACAGTAAACAGCACTGCCACCATTATTATATATAATTTTTTCATTTTTTTATTGTTTAAAAATTAACATTTAGTTGCTTAAAAATTAAGATTTAGACCAAAAGTAAAACTTCTTACAATCGGACTTGCACCTTCCTGGTATCCGTATGTTGTAGGTCCTAGATAACCACCATTAGTGATCTCTACACCTTCCGGATTAAATGAGGTGTAACTGTCCGACATTAAATACAATAAATTAGTGGCTGCAAAATATACTCTGACAGAACCTAATCCTACATTGTCAACTAGGTCTGGACTAAGTGTATAACCTAAGGTCAGGTTTCTCAACGCTGTATAAGAAGCATCCTGAACCAATGCACCATGTGCATTTCTAGTCTGCTGATAATGTAGTCCAGTAGCATCTTCAATGCCATCACCTTCAGCATCAAAACTAGCTCTTAATCTATTTCCAAATTGTGATTCCCAGTAAATCGGATCGATATTGTAAACTTCTGCTCCCTGAGATCCTTGAAACTGTAGCGAAAGGTCAAAATCCTTATAACTCACTGAAGTATTCAAACCCCAGTAAAAGTCAGGCGTAGCTGACCCTAACTTGACATAATCATTTTCAGGATCAATTTCACCATCTCCATTTTGATCTACTACATAATATTCGGAGCTACTGTATCCGATATTTCTCGTCGGATCTTTAATATGTACTGTTGACACCTGTCCAGTAGTTTCATATCCCCACATTTCACCAATTTCTCCACCAACATAATTTCTAAACTGAGGGCCTCTTCCACTTGGGCCACCATAAACTACATTTGGTAATGCATCAAGATCTCCTAAACTTGTAATTTCTGTATTCACTGTAGAAAGATTAGCACTAACATCCCAACGTAGATCACTATTATTAATCACTGCTGCACCAATCTCAAGTTCAAACCCAGAACTAGTCACATCACCTCTATTAAGCACGATTGAAGGTGTTCCTAATACTTCGGAAACACTTTGATTAATCAACATGTCTTCGATATCAGAAGTATAATAATCTACACCTACTGTAAATCGATTTTCAAGGAAACCTAAATTAACACCGAAGTTGGTTTCGGTATTGGTTTGCCAGGTTAAGTCTGGGTTAGCTATTCTAGAAGGAATAAGAAAGCCAGTCCCTAAAACGGTTGATTGAGCTTGTAAAAGGCTCAAAGCACTATATGATCCTAAAAAAGACGTAGTTCCTAAAGTCCCTCTACTGAATCGTAGTTTCATATCACTCAAAAAGTCTGAGTTATAAAATGCTTCGTTATGTACATTCCATCCTAAAGAAAATGCAGGGAATACTTCAAATCTATTGTTAACTCCGAAACGAGAATCGCCATCTCTTCTCACTGATACTGATGCTAAATAACGATTGTCATATGCATAGTTAATTCTTCCAAAAACACTCCTTCTTGAAACAGTCTCGTCTCTCAGACTTGTACTTATATCAGCAGGGTCTAAAAACGAATAATTCAGAGGTTGACCAACTGGTACATTTGTACCTCTTATAGTCGTTCCTTTTATATAGAAGTTTTGAAACTCCATTCCTACAACTGCTCCCAGGTCATGTTTATCAAATACTTTTGAATAATTTAAAGTAGTTTCACTTAACACGGAAGATCTTTTGAGATCTACTTGATCCAGATCAGATTGATTAGTACGTTCACGAGAATCAGCTAAAACTCCCTGATAATAATACGCTCGGCTATCATTAAGATCTGCACCCAAAACGGTTTTTATATCCAAGCCATCAATAATACTGTATTGTAAATAGGAGCTCGCGTTAGCGAAATAAGTTTTCTGATATCTTCGTGCATTATCAAATTTTGCTGCTGGACCTGAATCTCCTGTTCCTCCGATACCATCCCGATTTCTACCATAATGCCAATCGTGCGCAATATCACCAGGTTGTAGTGTATAGATACTTGAATTAATCAAACCGCCACCTCTATAACCACTGTCAAATGGATTAGCAAGCCTAGCATTTCCATCTGGTGTTAATACTCCTGCATCATGTAATGCCTGTCTTTGGCCATCTAAGTCTTGAACAAATGCAATAGATGCTGCTGTATGGTAAATAGGAGAAATACTATACGCTCTCAGGAGATCCCTCATATCATGAGGTACTATTTCTTGATCACTAAAGTTTCCATTGAAACTCAATCCAGCCTTAAACTTGTTCCCCAAATTCGCATCGACATTCAAACGTGCGTTATATCTTTCAAAAGCTTGATCTCTTACAATACCCTCCGTGTCTTGATAACCAAATGAAGCAAAAGCCTTTATATCTTCACTTCCTCCACTCACACTGAAGTCATGACTTTGAGTGCTTCCTTGACGGAAAAGCCAATCTTCCATGCTCACTACGTCAGGCGCATTTCTGTAAGCATTTATCCTATATTCCACTAATCTTGGGTCTAGTGAAGGATCAGAAAGGTCATAAGCACTTGATTCTAAATCATCAGCCCATTCTCCAGCGGTCTTAAGCATTTCAATGTCCTTTACATACTTGTTTGAAATACTTGTGTAAGCATTGTAACTAAATTTGGCTTTACCTGATGTTCCCTTTTTAGTTGTGACCAGGATAACGCCATTTGCTCCCCTTGAACCATAAATAGCTGCTGAAGCAGCATCTTTTAATACCTCTATACTTTCAATGTCATTTGGGTTAACAGTGGCCAAACTTCCTGAAATCGGATAACCATCCACAACAATTAGCGGGCTGGAATTACCTGATAACGATGAAGCTGCCCTAATTTGGATCTTTGGGTCTGCCCCTGGTTCACCGCTTTGATTTTGAATCAGAACGCCTGCTAACTTACCTGCTAAGGCGTCATCTACTCGAACAGCCTGAATAGCTGCGATATCTTTTCCACCTACCTGTGAAATTGCACCTGTATTGTGCGATCTTTTACGAGTACCGTACCCCACAACCACTACTTCATTCAAAAGAGAAACATCTCCTTTTAAAACGATATCGTAAACAGTCTTTGAGTCAATAACTACTTCTTGTTCTTTAAATCCGGTGTAATTAAAAACAAGGATTGATCCTTCATCTGCATCTAAAGAAAACATTCCGTTAATATCCGTCACAGCTCCTGAGGTCGTTCCTTTTACAGCGACCGTTACCCCAATTAAAGGTAGACCGTCATCAGCAGAAGTGACTGTTCCAGTAATCGATTTGAATTCTTCTCCATTTAAACTTCCTAACAATAGAGAAGGTAAACTCAACAACAAAACCATCAGGCAAAAGTGCCAAATTGGTTTGTTGGAATAAATTGTTAATTTTGGTGTCATAATTTTTTTTTTAAATTTTACTATGTTTGGCTCACCTTCGGGGGTGGGCTTTTTTTTGGGCAAAAAGCAATAAGATATCAGGTCAAAGTGGGTACACTTTGACATTTGATTAAGTTTGTTAGATTGAATTTTACCAAACGAAAAGATCTCGGCAAGCAATCTGGCTCGCCAAAATTTGTTTAGCTTGAATTAAGATTTTCTTTAATTTGTTTCATACGTAGGGCGATTAAATGGTTGTTTATAATAAGGTTTTATACTATCCTAGTTTAAGTTTACTATTGATTTCCGTTTCCTTGTTGATTATTCAATGTCTGACTATA
>CAKZTD010000235.1 GCA_937921595.1 uncultured Saprospiraceae bacterium | reverse complement strand
CTTTAATTTTAAGTGGGATTATTTCATGATCCCTCGGCATCTCGCTCTGGAAATAAAAACCTTCACCTTGCTGCCGCATGGTGGTTTTGTTGTTTTAAAAGACTTTTGAAAATGAATTTTCAACGTGGGCATCTTTAATTTTAAGTGGGATTATTTCATGATCCCTCGGCATCTCGCTCTGGAAATAAAAACCTTCACCTTGCTGCCGCATGGTGGTTTTGTTGTTTTAAAAGACTTTTGAAAATGAATTTTCAACGTATTTTAAAACAACAAAACCTGCGACATTCGTCGCAGGTTTCTGCTTGTAGTGAGACTGGAGGGATTCGAACCCCCGACCCCTACCCTGTCAAGGTAATGCTCTAAACCAACTGAGCTACAGTCTCTTATTTTTATTTGTACTTTTGCAAACGCAAATGTGGGGCGAAAATAGTATATTTTCTATAAATCTCCTAGATTGTTCACTTAGTTTTTCTTTTTCATGATTTCTGATACCTCTTTGGCTATGGAATGATCAGAATCATTTAGTTTACCAACAATCTCATTATAGTCTTCCCTATTTCTATTTTGGGATAATTTATAGGCTGCTTGAATTTCCGATATTGTAACTTTGAATCCTATTATTCCTTTCATTTGCTTCATGGTCTCATCCGATAAATCGGGAACTCGGACGGGATTCTCCATCCCTGATTCATATTTATCCACCAATTTATTTAGTGCATACAATAATTCGTCTTCTTCGAGGATTTGCATTTTTCCATAAACATGTACAGCTATATAATTCCAGGTTGGTACATTTTCGTGATCATACCATGAAGAGGACACATAGGCATGAGGACCATTAAAAATAAGCATAACTTCTTCATTGTTTTCAAAAGATTTCCATTGTGAATTGGCTTTTGAAACATGACCATATATGACTTCATTTCCGTTTTGATCATCCTCTAATTCTAATGGGATATGAGTACCCAATATTTTATTACTCGATGATGTAATTAGAATTCCAAAACTATTTTCTTTTATAAAAGCCCTTACCTCTTCTAAGTTTTCATTTTTAAAATGGTTCGGTATAAACATAAGCTACGTAATTCTCTATTGAAATAAACTATTGCTTCACCAATCTTCTCGACACTGATCCTTCTTTGGTTTTAATATTTAAAATATAAACTCCATTCGCTTCTCCTCCTAGATTTATTTCTTTTGAAAAAGAACCATTGATCTGCTCTTTATAAATCTGAATACGACGACCAAGATTATCAAAAATTTCTATTTCTAAATCAGTCATTTGATTTAATTGCATAGACAAAACGACCGATTTACTAAAAGGATTTGGGCTGATATTTAATACCTCAATACCAAGATCTTCCAAGCTGTTATAGATAAACTCGATCTCATCCGATAAAGTCGAACAGCCTTCAGCATCAATCACCTCAACTGCATAAGAACCATTCCCTTGATGCAATAAAAAATTATTATCCATATCGGTTGTTTCAATCAAACTTCCATTTAAGTACCATTGATACAGTATGTAACCCGTTGGTGCATAAAGCGAATCCATGACAATTGATAAATCCGGAACAGGAGGATTAGGAACTACGGCAAAACTTTCTTCAAAAATATCAGTCGCTTCACAAAATCCAACAAATACAACATGGTACGTTCCAGTTTCAAAAATCAAAAGCGTTTGCTCCGTTCGACCAACCATTAATTCGCCGTCTTGGTACCATTGATAAGTAAACGTTGCTGGTGCTACAGCAGAAGTAAGCGTCAAGGTTCCTCCTTCACAAAAATTAGTATTTCCAGGCCAAGTAAATTCCGCAATTGGAGGAACATTATTGACTACAACTTCTGTCCAATTCGAAGTAGCCGTCGGACATGGTCCATCATAAATCGCATAATACGATCCAGCTTCAGTTACTTCAAGTGTTTCTCCATTCTGTCCAGACAATGCATTATTTCCTCGAAACCATTGGATCATATAATTGGCAGGAGCAGTAGTTGTTGACAAGGTAAGTATCTCTCCATTACAAAAAGTCGTTGGACCGTCTGCATTTACAAATGGTTGTGTTGGAGTATCTTCTACTGTTACATCTATCCAATTCGAAGTACCGCTGACCATACCACAAGCATTCCCCGTCACGACGATATAGTAGGAACCGGTTTCTGTAGCGACATAAGACTGTTCTGTTTCTCCATCCAATTGCAAACCTCCTCTAAACCATTGATAGCCATATCCATCAGGAAGATCATAAGCATTCAATACGACCAATTCTCCTTCACAAAAAGTAGTTGCACTGTTTGCTTCAATATCAGGACTAGTTGGTGTTCCACTAATCAATTGGAAAGACTCAATAATATTACAACCATTCGCATCAGAAATAGTAACGGTATAATTTCCCGCATCAATGTTTTCAATATCTTCGGTAGTCATTCCATTCGACCATTCGAAAGCATATGGCATTGTTCCATTTTCGACGGTCAAATCAATTGTGCCATCGTTATCGCCACTACAGGTTTCATCTGTTTCTGAACTGCTAAAAGAAAAACCAGCACAAGCTGCACTTGTCAATTTATAGATCCGACCTGTACCTAAAGTAGCTGCATAAAGATTGCCATCATTTCCTTCTCCAAAAGTAGAAATATCAAATCCATTAAAATTTCCAACTTCATAATTTGTAAAAGTACTTCCTGTTTTTTGAGTGGCCCACATCTGTCCACTACAGTAATCCGCATAAAAATAAAAACCTTGCATGTCTTCATATTCTGCTCCTCGATAAACATGCCCTCCAGTCACCGAACAATGCGTAAAGCCATTGTGATTATAAGCTGTTGCCGGAGCAGTATAATCTGACGCATTTCCACAGCCGACTGTGTTGTATGGATTATCACCTTCATAACATCTCCAACCATAATTCTCCCCTCCTGTACTTGAAGCATCTTGAAAATCTATTTCCTCCCATTCGCCTTGACCTACATCTCCAATCCACATATCTCCAGTCAATCGATCAAAACTAAATCGCCATGGATTCCGTAAACCCAAAGCCCAAATCAAGTCCTGTGTATTTGGATCATTGACAAAAGGATTGTCCGGAGGAATACTATAAGGGTCGCCATTATCAACATCAAAACGCAACATCTTCCCTAAAAAAGATTGTGTGTTTTGCGATCGATTTTCAGGATCACCAGCAGAACCACCATCACCTGTTCCAACATACAAATAACCATCTGGTCCAAATCTGAGACAACCGCCATTATGATTTAAATAAGGTTGCTCAAGCGTAATCAATATTTCTTCGGTGCTGATACTTGCTACATTATCATCGAAGGTTGATACTCGAAACCTAGAAAGATTAGAATTGTCTTCATTATTGGTATAATAGACATAAAAATATCCATTGTTGGCATAATCAGGATGAAAAGCTAAGCCTAATAAACCAATCTCTCCTTGGCCGCCAAAAGAATGAACTCGATCTGTAATATTTAAAAAATTTTCGGATAAAACCGTTCCGTCGGCATCGATGATTTTGATTCGCCCTGCTCGTTCGACAACAAAAAGTCGAGCATCACCAGCATGTGTTATTTCCACAGGGGAACTAAATCCGGTAGCGATTTGCTCCAATTGGATTTCTGGTTGCGCTTGTAAAAATAATGAGATGCAAAGAAGGAGGAGTGTGTTAATAGCTTTCATTAGGGATTGACTTTATAAAATTTGGAATTTTAAATTTCGAATTAGAAAGAAATACAATGACTTATAAATTCTTTTTATAATAGGTTGGAGTCAGAAATTATAAAATCTGATTCCACAAAGATAAGAAAATGCGGGATTTTTTTAACTGATAATTTAAAATCGAGATAATTCATAATTCTATTTTTCAAACAAAATTCCCTAAATTCAGCAAACAAACGAAACGCCAATGGATTTCCTTACCTCTTTCCCTTACTGGGGCATCATACTAATTGTTGTGGTCAACGCAATCATTGTATCCCAAATGGATATTCAAATCAACGACGAAGATCAATAATATGGAATCAGTATATCAATATCTCATCGAAAACGGGACTGTATTATTATTCATCCTAGTTTATATTTTCTTTTGTCTTTACATTGGTTGGTATTTTAAAAACAAGGCCAATAAAGGAGTCGAAGCATATTATGTTGCAAAACGAGAGATTCCGGGCTGGGTGATTTCGCTAGCTTTCTTTTCAACCTTCGCCAGCACGAATACTTATATCGGTCAAGCCGGAAAAGCTTTCCAGTATGGATTATCCTGGGCTTGGGTTGGATTATTTTGGGCGATATTCTGCGTGATTTCCTGGCTTGTTTTAGGGCCTAGAATGCGAAATCAAACCGCAAGATTAAAATCATTTACGATCCCTGATTATTTTCATTTTCGATATAAAAGTAATCTTTCAAAAACCATAAGAATACTTTCTGCTTTTACGATTTTATTTGCAACACTTTGGTACATGACGGGTATTGCAAAAGGTTGTGCTCATGTCTTGGAAAGCGTCTTGGATGTACCTTATTTTTGGGGAGCCATGTTGATTATTTTTATCACCTGTGCTTATACAATTTGGGGTGGAATGTATAGCGTTTTATGGACCGATGCGATCCAAGGTATCATGATGTTTGCGGTAGCAATTATCATGGTGATTTTACCTTTTATTTTTGTCGGAGGTGTGGATGAATTATTTTTAAAAATATCAGAAACCAATCATGTTACTAAAGCTGGTCAACCCATCGGAAACGGACTCGTCACATTTGGCGCATTAGTTCCATTTCTATACATTCTCGGGATCGGACTAGCCGTCGGTATGAAACAACTCTCAGAGCCTCGATGCTTGATTCGCTTCTACTCGATCTCTGATGCCAAGAGTATGAAATTTGCCATGATTTGGACGCCTGTTTTCCTAGGTGTTTCACTGGTTTGCGTAATGGGCTTAGGAGCACTAGTTCATGGAATGGCCACGGATGAAGAAGCCGCTTACTTGATTCAACATACGGATGAAGTCGTTGGTTTTATGTTGGCAAAATTTGATAATCAATTGGTCAGTGGAATTTGTGTTGCAGGACTATTTGCTGCAGGAATGTCCTCCTTAGCTTCTGTCATCCTGATCGTTGGTACCGCATTTGTAAAAGACATCTGGCATGTTTGGAAACCACTTCCGGATAAGAAAATCATCTTCAATACTAAAGTTACCATGTTTATTTATTGCATCATCGTTTTTGTTTTTACGATGCATCCACCCGCTGGAATTGTGGAACTGACCGCATTCTCGGGAGCTGTATTTGCCGCTAGTTTTTTCCCGGCCATCTTTGGAGGTTTGTATTTAAAATGGGGAACAGATATTGGCGCCTTGGCTTCAATGATTACAGGGATTTTATGCAATGTCATTTGGCGATTTGGAATCCGATTTAACTTCGAAGGCATGAAAGATATTCATGAAGTGATTCCTTCATTTGTCATTGCGTTTTTGGTGTATTTGGTAGTGAGTAAAATGACTGCTCATAGAAAACCCGATGCGGAGCATTTAGCAAAGGTTTTTGACTAAAGAATCTGACTTTAGAATAATTAGATTAGATGGCAGAGCAAGGAGTAACAATTTCAGATTTCAGGTTTCAGATATAAACCATAAGCATCGACCAAATCAAAAATCGCTATTCGTTAATCCTTGCTCGTAAATCTTTTTTCTTAATATTAATGCGAATATTAGCGGAACTCTAAGTACCAATCTCCTTCCTTTACATCTAGGAGGGTATTTACTCATTCACTCATTTTTAGACTAGTACTCAAATATCCACAGTGGTTTACCTATACTCATTGAATTGAAATAGTCCCACCACCTAAAACATCTCCACCAATACCTTCTTCGTCACCTTCCCCATCACATTCCGAGGCAAGTCTTCCAAAAAGATATATTTCCTAGGGATTTTATAAGCCGGCATTTTTTCTTTGAGCCAATTGTTTAAAGCATCTAAATCCATACTTTCATCCAGAGCAATCAATCCTGCCCCAATGATTTCGCCCCATTCCTCATCGGGTATTCCAACCACTCCACACTCTTTGATTTGCGGATGAGTTCGTAACACTTCCTCGATTTCTAAAGCCGAAATTTTATAACCGCCAGACTTAATAATGTCTACAGAATTTCTACCTAAGATTCGATAATACCCATTTTCTAAAACAGCGATATCTCCAGTTTTGAACCAGCCATCGCTAGTAAAAGTCTCCTTCGTTGCCTCCGGTTTTTGCCAATATTCCTTAAACACATTCGGCCCTTTTACCTGAATTTCCCCTTGGGTTCCATCAACTACCAATTGATCCATTTCATCAGCAATTCGAATGGTCACTTTCGACAAAGGATGACCGATATGCCCAGGTCGTCGCTCCCCTTGATAAGGATTGCTAATCGCCATGCCCATCTCCGTCATCCCGTAACGTTCCAAAAGCGTATGTCCGCTGATCTCCCGCCATTGTTCTAAAACAGAAACGGGCAATGCTGCCGATCCGGAAACCATCAAACGGAAATCTTTTAAAACCTGAGAAATATTTAACTGTTCCTCCTTCGACATTTCATTATAAAAAGCAATCAATTTATAATAAATCGTCGGCACGGCCATAAAGAGATTCACTTCTTTTTTTAGAAAAATATCGAAAACTTTCTGTGGTGAAAACTTCGGTAAAAACTCACAACAAGCTCCAGACCATAAAGCGCAACATAGCATATTTACAATTCCATGTACATGATGTAATGGTAAGACATTTAAAATATGATCGTCTTGTTGCCATTCCCATGAAGTCGTCAATGCAGTGATTTGGGTTTCGATATTTTGATGAGTGCTTACGACGCCTTTTGGAGATCCAGTCGTGCCACTGGTGTAAAGGATCATTGCCCGACGATCCATTCCAACATCTGGTAAATCGCCTTCCTTTTCTTCAATATTTTCTGAGGCGACAAATCGAATATCACCTTGAGTTTTTATCGGATTTAATAATTCCTCAAATGCTTTCGACAAGACAATCGTTTCCGCTTTTGTATCTTCAATCACATATCGAATCGAAGGCAAAGGATGTTTTACACATAAGGGAACAGCAATACCTCCGGCTCGCCAAATCCCCCACTGGATCGCTACATAATCAAAACCTGGCTCTACTAGAAAGGCAATCCGAGATTCTTCCAAATCTTTCCTTCCTTTCAATAAGGTAATCGCTATATTTTTGGAAGCTTCCAACAACTCTTTATAAGTAAAGGATTGGTCTTCGATTTTAATGGCGATACGATTGGAATATTTCGAAGCTCGACCTATTAGATTAATCATATTGAATTTTATTTTTCAATCACAAAATAAGCATCTAAATTAAAATCAAAAGCGAAATAGGTTTTTAATAAATCAATCTGATAAAACAAAAACAGTTTTGATATCAAAAAAATTTAAAATACGTTTCAAAAAATGAGTTTAAACATCATCCACAAGAGTTCATTTTTTGTCAAAACCAGGTATTTCTCATCATTTTAGCTATTTAGGCACTATTTTCTCCATAAACCTTGACATTACACAATTTCTAAGATAAAATAGAATATCCTTGAATTCAATACCGAGATTACTACAGCTCACAAACCTTCTTTTTTGCTTAACGATATCTTTTTCAGCAGTAGGTCAACATACTCTTATAGGACTGATTCCGACCAATACGGCTACGCATACTGCACAACAATCAGGCGACTGGTTTAGTACAAGCACTTGGCTAGAAGGAACAATTCCTGGAGATGCTGCAATCGTTCATATTCCTACTGGTTTGACCGTCACCTATGAAGGCCAATCGGATGCACATATTTTTGCAATTCGTGTAGATGGCACTTTTCTCTGTACTCAAACTACAGCCACTGATACCACAACTTTAACTTTCGATACATTCATAGGAACGATGATGTCGAAAATTCAATTCCATGCTGATAGTAACTCCGATGGTAATATTTCTGTTTCTATAAAACCCTTTCCAATTGAAGATCATGAGGATGGCCTAAGTGGTTATACCCAAACTTGGAATAGCAATGCCGAATCTCATTTTGGAGATAGTGCAATTCATTATCAAGTCACTTATGATATTGGACCGGACGATCGTTTTAAAACCTATGCTTTATCACAATCGGGAAATACTTCGGTAATGGAAACTTCCAGAATTGAAATCAATGATGGCACCGGAATTCTTGGACGTACCGAATGGGATTCTACTCAATTATCTATTGGTCTGATTACCATGGGAGAATTGGAAATACTTGGTCAGGAGAAATCAGTCATGGGAAAATTAAGTGCAGATGCTTTAAAAAGTACAAGCTCCATTTCTTTAGAAGATATCCCTTCGGGATGGGAAGCAGGTGACTCGATTGTAGTTACCTTGGGAGGGAATAAAAATGCAGTGGCTAATGCCAATGAAGTTTTAAAAATCGCTACTATTTCTGGAACTACCATTACCACAACGAATTCTTTAAAAAAGAATCATAAAGGTAGATCCGCAGATAATTTGCATTGTTTTGTAGGTAATTTAAATCGAAATATTATTTTCCAATCAATAGAAAAAGATAGTACCCATCGAGGGCACTTAATGACGATGCACAATGATGATAATGTTCAGATAAAAAATGCTTTATTCAAAGACATGGGGCGAACAAATAAAAGCAAATTACTGGATGATCGGATTTGGAGTCACTGGATTGAACCTGTCGTAGGTAATCAATATGTTTCTGCATTAGGGCAAGAATGTTCTCAGTTGGTCGCTCCACCAAAAGCAGATATTTCCAATCACAGAGGTCGATATTCCATCCACTTGCATCAATTAGGGGCAGCCGATGGTAGTACAATGGCTCAAGTGACTGGAAATGTAATCTGGGGGAATCCAGGCTGGGGAATTACCCATCATAGTTCGCATGCAAATGTATCCGAAAATGTAATCTATGATGTGGTCGGTTCTGCTTTGGTTTCAGAAGCAGGAGACGAGACTGGTTTTTGGGATAATAATTTAATTGCTGAAGTTAATAAAGGTCATACTTTTGACGATTACGAATCTTCCTTATTTTATGATGACTACCTTTTTTCTGGTCAAGGTTTGGGTATGAAAGGCAGAGCAGTCGTTTGTCGAGGCAATGTAATCGCAAAAGCAAACATGGGCATTGGAATCGTCAATTTTAATGCAGCCATTAATAGTACTACACGAGTTGATGCAGCTGCACTGGCCAGTGTTCGACCGGGATTTGAATTTGATCAATTTCCATTAAGTCGAGATACATTGTCTATCGAAGGAGACGGAATTCTTCCTTTAGAAGTTGCTTTAATCTTAGAAAACAATACGGTCATAAATACGGTTTACGGTTTGTCTTCAATTGAAAGAGACATGGGCGTCAATCATGAATCGCGTTCCGTTTTTCACAATCTAAAAATCTGGGGAGCAAGCACCGGTATTCGAATTACTTATCAAAATGACTACTCTTTTCGAGACCTTTTTATCTCTGGTCGAAATGACACTTCGATTGGATTATATATGTGGAAACATTCCCACAATCATTCTTTTGAAGGAATTAAATTAGTTGATTTAAATGAAGGAATTTATGCCTCAAGGTTGGTAGAAAACAGTGGTTATACGACTAAAAAAACTAGAAACAATGGCTTTACCCCTTGGTTGTTTATCGACTTAGAAACCGAGGCTGTCACCAATTTCTATGGGATTCATTTAGATGATGAAAGCTCTCCTACTATTTATACCGAACATCCCGACAACGCCATTCATGTAGATTCGGTAGATTTATCAATGACTCGTCCAGTCACCTTTACACTAAACGAAAATACTGATCTTGAAATAGATTTAGGCGCGCTTCCTATTGATTTAAAATTCACTGTTGATGGTGTCATTACCGATCGATTAGGTGCTTATGAATATGGCGTTGATCAAGCATCTTCTATGGATAATTTACGGAATGAATACAAAGAGCGAAAGTACGAATTTGCTTCGCAAGGCAAGCTCGAAGAATACTTATTCACTAACGGAGTTTATCAAAACCCCGATGATGGTACTTTATATTTTATCATTAATGAATGGGTACCAGACAGAATCACTTATGAATATAAAGCCTTCCCTATTCGAGTCACTATTTTAAATCATCCAGGTACAGGAATTTATGCAAGCCCATTATCTGAAAATGCATCAAACTTAGAACCTCAAAACGAACTCATCAGTCGTTCCGCAACAGCGACTCAAAGTAGTGTTTCCAATACAGAAATTTACGAAAGTACAAATATTTACACACCAGCTAACAGAGCAATTGACGGCAATAGTAACGGACGAATTAATGCAAGTTTCTACCAATTTGGTCTTGATACGATTGGCTCTTCTTCTATCACTTTATTAGAATTAGAACCTTGGTGGGAGATGGATCTTGGAGAAGAAAAAATCATCGAATATATTGATATTTGGAATACTGTTGATTTGCAAGGCAATAATATTGAAACGCCATCTAGTTTCTTTCAGGACTTTTACATTTTGATTGATGATGCACCTTTTGGAGCAGTCAGTCTTGCTACTGCTCGAGCGAATGCAACACATGAATTTTATAAAGACAATAGCAGTACTGGACGAGTTTTTTCTTTGGATAGTTTAAATATTACTGGGCAATACATCCGAATCCAAGCAGTCGGAAACACCAAGATCAGTCTAGCAGAAGTCGATGTCATAGGTAGAAGTATCAGTGCCAATGCAGATTGCAATGGCGAAGTCGGCGGAATGGCTTATCTCGACGAATGTGAAGTTTGCGTAGCTGGAAATACTGGGCAAAAACCTTGCGCCCTAGACGCCAATTACATCTGGGGAGGATCGGCAGAAACAACGACTTTAACTTCGGCAGTATTACCGGTTGAGTTGATTAGATTCGAAGCTCGTTTGATAGAAAATAAAACCCGATTGGATTGGGCTTCAGCTTTAGAAGAAAATCTTTGGGTTTATGAAATCGAACGAAGTAGCGATGCAAGCAATTGGAGTTTTCTACAATCTGTAAATGCCAACAATCGTCCTAGTCAATATCGCAACTGGGATGAACATCCTTTTATCGGCTTCACTTATTATCGTTTAAAAATGATAGACAATGACGGTTCCTTTTCATATTCAAATATCGCATCTGTCTTTAGAGAGATAGAACCTGAGGTTTCGCTTTATCCAAATCCTACAACTGGAAAGATCACGGTAGAATATGAATCTTTAGCAAATACAAATACGACTTTTGAAGTTCGTGACCTACTGGGAAGGCTGATCTTAAAGCAAGGTAATTCAACGGATCTAGATGGACGATCCATTTTAGTCATGGACTTAGAAGGCTTACCTGCAGGAACTTATTTTTTACGTGCGAATATTGGTTATCAACCTAAGGTGATTCCTTTTGTTATTTCAAAAAAATAGATGGCTATTTAGATTGAATTAATTCTAGTCTGATCGCTTCGCTTGTGGGGTTTCATGATTAATAAAATTCAAGAATGAAACCCACAAGGCCGTAGACGGATTACTAAATCACAAGAAACGCAGTTTCGATCATCATAGCCATTGCTAAATTAGTTTAACTCCTACTTCACATATCTAATTTAAATTAAGGCTCCTCCCAACTAATCCGAAAAATCGCTATCTTTGTAACAAGCATGTGCTTTTTATGAAGTCAAACAGCATTACATATCAATTTTTCTCCATTTCTATGGCCCTTCTGATATTCTTTTCATCAGCTGGGTTTACACTAGATATGCATTACTGTAATGGTCAATTAAAAAACATCAACTTCTTTGGAAAGGCTAAAAGTTGCCATGAAATTGGACAAGGAATGAAAAACTGTCCGCATCATAAAAAAATGATGGCAGCGAAAAATCAAGAAGAAGATTCAATCAACAAAAAAGGTTGTTGCAGCAATAAAACTGTTCATTTCCAATCCAATCAAAATCAACAATACCAAGCTGACAATGCCCTTGTCCTTAGTACTCAATTACAAGATTTTGTCATTGCTTTTGTAGAAACCTTCTATAAACCTGCTGTTTCTAAAACAGAATCTCCAACATACACGCTCTACAAATCTCCTATAATACCAAGGGACACTTATGTCCTTTTTGAAACCTTCCTTATATAATATATACTTTCTTTTTCATTGGAACTTCCTCGTTCAAGTACATTGGATAGGATGATTTTCTATTGTCATTTAAGCTTGTCTTAAAAGATTGTGTCCGCTTAGGCCAAGCATTAGAAAAAGAAATCTTAGATGTTATATGCTTAATAATTTTGTTCGCTTTTTTCTGGAAAACAAGCTCGTTGCTTACCTCCTACTCTTACTCTTTGTAGGCTGGGGATTGGTGACTGCTCCATTCGATTTTGGAATCGAATCACTTCCTCGTGATTCGGTAGCGGTTGACGCTATTCCTGATATTGGAGAGAACCAGCAAATCGTTTTCACCAAATGGATGGGACGTTCTCCTCAGGATGTGGAAGACCAAATTTCCTATCCACTAACCACTGCATTGCTCGGTATTCCTGGAGTAAAAAGTATCCGTAGCAATTCGATGTTTGGCTTTTCCAGTATCTATATCATTTTCGACGATGGTATAGAATTTTATTGGAGTAGAAGTCGCATCCTTGAGAAACTGAATTCACTCCCAGTTAATACACTTCCTGAAAGCGTTCAACCAACCCTCGGAGCAGATGCTACCGCTCTTGGTCAAATTTTTTGGTATACTTTGGAAGGTCAAGACAAAGATGGCAATGCAACAGGTGGTTGG
This sequence comes from uncultured Saprospiraceae bacterium, assembly GCA_937921595.1. Classification (GTDB taxonomy): domain Bacteria; phylum Bacteroidota; class Bacteroidia; order Chitinophagales; family Saprospiraceae; genus JAHDHW01. The sequence continues at coordinate 3,316 of CAKZTD010000235.1, read as the reverse complement.
GACTTACATGAACTGCGAACCATTCAGGATTTCTATGTTCGCTATGGCTTATCCGCTGCCGAAGGTGTAGCAGAAGTTGCTTCAATCGGAGGCTTTGTAAAAGAGTACCAAGTAGACGTTGACCCTGAAGCCATGAAAGCCAACAACATCACATTAGAACAAGTGATGAAGGCCATTAAAGAAAGTAATATTGATGTCGGAGCTCAAACGATTGAAATTAATTTAGTAGAATATTTTGTACGTGGACTAGGCTATATCCAAAACATCGAGGACATCGAAAAATCGGTCATCAAAACTACGAATAATGTGCCCATTCGGATAGGTGATGTAGCCAAGGTAAACATTGCCCCTGCTACCCGCCGAGGTGTTTTGGATAAGTCAGGAACGGAAGCAGTTGGTGGTGTGGTCATTGCTCGATATGGTGCAAATCCCTTAGAAGTTATTCAAAATATAAAAGCAAAGATTGCTGAAATTGAACCAGGGTTAGCTAGTAAAATACTTCGAGACAGTACTTTTTCACAAGTCAAAATAGTCCCGTTTTACGATCGTACTCAATTAATCAATGAAACCATTGGAACACTTCAGGAAGCACTCACACTTGAAATATTGATTACGATTATCGTCGTCATTTTGATGCTACTAAATTTGAGATCATCGATTTTGGTTTCTGGAACTTTACCGGTTGCCGTTTTGATGTGTTTTATCGTTATGAAATATTTTGGGGTCGATGCCAATATTGTAGCACTTTCCGGAATTGCAATTGCTATCGGTACGATGGTAGACATGGGAATTATTTTGACCGAAAGCATGGTCAATAGAATTGAAGATCCGCCACCAAATGAAACGCTTTTAGAAAGCATCTATGAAGCAACGATAGAAGTAGCTTCCGCCGTTATCACCGCTGTTGCAACGACTATTATTTCGTTCCTTCCGGTTTTCACGATGGAGGCATCCGAAGGGAAGCTATTTAAGCCTTTAGCTTTTACAAAAAGTTTCGCTCTTATTGCATCGATCATTGTGGCCATCACGATCATTCCACCTCTTGCGCACACTATTTTTTCGCTTAAATCCAAAAAGAAAATGCTATCCTATCTTGGCAATGGATTAGCTTTCTTGGGAGGTTTGTTTGTAGCATATTTTTACAATCCATTTTTAGGAAGCATTTTAGCAGTAGTAGGAATCACAGGAATACTCCATTTATTAATACAACAATATAGTTCTGATAAAAATGCGACGATTCTTTCTGTTTTAACTAATCTTATTTACGCCTTAATTGTCGCTTGGTTATTGGCAACTGTTTGGATGCCATTAGGAGTAAACAAAAGCAATCTGAGCAACTTCTTTTTCATTGTTATCGTAGCTGGCAGCTTGATTGGTTTTTTCTATTTGATCATTTATTTTTATGAAAATATTTTACGGTTTTTGCTTCGCTTCAAAATCCTCTTTCTCTTATTGGTTGGCTTTATTGTCTATCAAGGTTTTGTAGTCTATCAAAATACTGGGGAAGAATTTATGCCAGCTTTGGACGAAGGCTCTTTCCTCTTGATGCCCACTTCGATGCCTCATTCAGGGATGCAAGAAAACATTAAAAATCTTCGCCTTTTGGACATGGCCGTTACTGCTATCCCTGAGGTTGAAACGGTAGTTGGAAAAGCAGGTCGTATCAACAGTGCACTTGATCCAGCTCCGATGTCGATGTATGAAAATGTGATTTTATATAAAACAGAATACAAGACTGATGAGAATGGTCATCGCGTTCGATTTCGATTTGAGAATGGCGATTATATTCGAAATGAATTTGGTGAACTAATCCCGGATGAGGATGGAAGATATTTCCGACAATGGCGAGACGAGATAAAAAGTCCTGATGATATTTGGAATGAAATCGTAAAATCGACCAAACTTCCAGGTGTCACTTCTGCGCCTAAATTGCAACCCATCGAAACTCGTTTGGTGATGCTACAAACAGGTATGCGTGCCCCAATGGGGATCAAAGTACGTGGTGGTGATTTGGCTACAATCGAAGCATTCGGATTACAATTGGAACAACAATTAAAAGAAGTAGAAGGCGTCAAAGATGCGGCTGTATTTGCAGACCGTATTGTCGGCAAACCTTATTTACTTTTAGATATAGACAGAGATATCATCAGCCGTCATGGTCTGACCATTCAAAAAGTACAACTATATATTCAGGCAGCTGTCGGAGGTATGACGATGACTACGACCGTCGAAGGTCGCGAAAGATATGCCATTCGAATTCGCTATCCGAGAGAATTGCGAAATGATCCTGAGGCACTAAAAAGAATATTCATTCCAACGGCAAATGGACAGCAAATTCCTTTAGGTGATTTGGTTACCATTCGCTATGAGCAAGGAGCACAATCCATAAAAAGCGAAGACGGTTTTTTAATTGGATATGTTCTTTTCGACAAAGAGAATGGCTACTCGGAAGTGGAGGTTGTAAATAATGCGCAAGAATATTTGCAAACTCAAATTGACCAAGGTTTAATAGAAGTTCCTGCTGGTGTAAGTTACCGCTTTGCAGGAAACTACGAACAGCAAGTCCGAGCCAATAAAAGACTGAGCATAGTTGTTCCAATAGCCTTAGCTATTATTTTCATGATCCTTTATTTTCAATTCAAATCGGTTACGATTTCCGCCATGGTTTTCACTGGTGTTTTCATTGCCTTCGCTGGTGGATTTATCATGATTGGCTTGTATGATACCAGTTGGTTCTTGGATTTTAATTTCTTCGGAACGAATATGCGAGACCTATTTCAAATCCGAACCATAAATTTAAGTGTAGCAGTTTGGGTGGGTTTCCTTGCCTTGTTTGGTATTGCAACTGATGACGGTGTTTTGGTGGCTACTTTCCTTCAAGACAGTTTTAAAAAGAATAAACCGGACACCATCGAAGGAGTAAGAGATGCGGTTGTCCAAGGAGGGCTTCGTCGAGTTCGTCCTGCTATGATGACGACTGCGACTACGATTTTAGCTTTACTCCCGGTATTGACTTCAACAGGAAGAGGAGCAGATATTATGTTACCGATGGCTATCCCCTCTTTTGGTGGAATGACTTTACAAATGATCACGATGTTTACCGTTCCTGTCTTATATTCACTTTGGCAAGAATGGAGTTTACGCATCACAAGTTTTCAAATTAAAAAACCTAAAAGTGATGATAAATCTTAATCAAAAAAAATCTATAGCTGGAGGCATCATTGCACTCTTGATCGCGACCAGTTGTTGTTGGTTACCTTTTATAATTATTGCATTGGGTGGAGCAAGTGGATGGATGGCATTTAGCGATGGTCTT
>CAKZTD010000234.1 GCA_937921595.1 uncultured Saprospiraceae bacterium | reverse complement strand
GTTTTACTTTGAAGTGTTTTTATTTTATTTGAAAGATTAGTTTTTGTTTTTTCTGAGTCTGCTTTATTCTGTTGTAAATGTTGTCCTGCTATTTCTAATTCAGCACCTAAAACATTGATCTTTTTATTAAGGTAAACGGTATACCCTATCCATGTCATCAGCAACAATCCGATCAATAACAACCACCAAATTTTTCTATCTTTCTTCTTTTTCTGAGGATAGCTTGGAAAATGTTTTTGAGCCTGACCAAAGATATCTATTTCCGGTCGATCCCAATCACCGTCCTCCTTTTCTAATCGGTTGATTCGATTTTTAAAAAAATATTCTATTTTTTTATTCTCATCCATTTTTTAAATATTCCTCTAATTGTTTTCGCAAAGCTTTTTTAGCTTTTGACAACTGTGATTTTGATGTATTTTCACTGACCTCTAAATGCGCTGCAATTTCTTTGTGCGAATAGCCTTCAATAACATACATATTAAAAACGATTCGGTAACCCAATGGCAATTTATTGATCAGTCCAATTAGTTCTTTTACTGCTAGCTTACTCAATGCATCTTCTCTAACTTCGGCTTCTTCAGCGGCGGCTTCCAATTCTAAAAAAGTTTGTTGCCAGTGTTTCTTTTTCAAAATACGAAGTGCGGTATTGACGATCACCCGATTGGACCAATTTGCAAAGGTTCCTTTTTCAATATCAAATTGATGCAAATCCTTAAAAACATTGATCAAACCGTCTTGCAAAATATCCATAGCCTCTATCCTTTCTCTTGCATATCGTAAGCATAAGCGGAACCAATGGCGTTCATGCTTTTCGTATAAAGCACGTTCTGCCCATTGTTCTCCGGAGAGGATTTTTAATATCAGCTCTTTGTCTTCTTGCATTTTGTTTGCTGTCTACTTATACATGTAACAAAGGTAGGAAAAAGGTTGCCTGAGGGAGGAAATAATTTTGAAAGAGCTTCCAAAAGGCTCCTTTTATATTTCGTTAATAAAACATGACCATTTCCCTATGAGGAAGAAAGGCTTGAGTAAATCGTTTTATTTTGGCTAATACCGCTCATCCTTCACAAAAGGAAGTCGTTCCATCTTGATTACCTCAATGCTTGGGAAACCGAAATCGAGGACAATTTTTCCGATAATCAAATAACAACCTTTGCCTCGGAACGGAAAGCGTTTTAAAGAAGGAGGGAAATGGGTCGTATCGAAAAAACGGCCAGCTTTATCCAACCAGGTTCCGAAAGACATGTGTTTTTTATTAACGGTAGTGACGTGTTTTCGGGTGACGTAATAACCGAGCATACGAATCATGCGGCCATCGTTTTGGAGCATTTCGCTAGAAAGGATGGTCCCCTTGATTTTATCTGCGATGAGGTCGAAAGGGGAACAAAGTGGAAAACCCAAAAGCTCGATCTGATCAAAAGCATCATCGAAATGACCGTCCTCCAGAATAGGGAGTTGGTAGTTTTCAGTTTCATCACCGAAGAGAAATCCAGTGTCGTGTTTTATCGCTTTGGGATCGAAAACTTCGTTCTTGTGCCAGAGTAATTGGTAGCGGGTTTTACCAGTAAATTGAAAAGCTCCAATTCGGATGAGGATATCTAGTTGTTCGGAACTGATGGCTACTCGACGGCAAAAATCTTCGAGATTTTTAAAAGGGCCGTGATGCTGACGATTTTCGATAATCTTATGTGCGGTCTTGCGTTCCATCTGGTGGAGGTGAACGAAGCCGATGTAAATGTCTTTTCCAATAATCGTCGTGAGGTAGAGACTGTGATTGACACAGGGTGGATGGATATTAGCTCCTTGCATCCGAGCTTCATGGAAGTAATATTCTGTTTTATAAAAACCTCCGAAATTATTGATCACAGCGACCATAAATTCCAAAGGGTGATAAGCTTTTAAATATAGACTTTGAAAAGATTCTGCGGCGAAACTTGCGGAGTGAGCTTTGCAAAAAGAGTATCCGCTAAAGCTTTCTACTTGCCTCCAAACTTCTTTGGTCAGCGCTTCACTATGCCCACGTTTTTTACAATTTTCAAAATACTTTTTTCTAAGGCGATCGAAAGAATCGGAGGATTTCTTTTTGCCAGTCATGATCCGTCGAAGGACATCAGACTCGTCCAAATCGAGGTCCGCAAAATGATGGACAATTTTCATCACATCTTCTTGATAAACCATGACACCGAATGTTTCTCCCAGATGTTTTTCAAAAACAGGATGGAGATATTTAAAACTATCCGGCCGATGAAAACGCTGGATGTATTCTCGCATCATACCTGACTTGGAAACACCAGGACGGATGATAGAACTTGCTGCGACGAGGTGAACATAATTGTCACAACGAAGTTTATTCAAAAGTCCTCGCATCGCTGGTGATTCAATATAAAAACAACCAATACAATGGCCGGATCGCAATTGATTTTTGACTTTTTCATCTTCTTTAATTGCATTGAGATCGTGGACATCAACGCGTTCTTTTTTATTTTGGTGAACCAAAGTTACCGCATCTTTGATATGACCTAATCCTCGTTGACTGAGAATATCGTATTTATGAAAACCAAGGTCTTCTGCACCATACATATCGAAGTGGGTGATTGGAAAACCTTTGGGCATCATCTGTAAAGCCGTATGATAATTAATCGGCTTTTCAGTGATGAGAACTCCGCCTGCATGGATGGATAAATAGTTTGGAAAACCGATGATATTTTCGCCATATTGAAATACATATTTTGCCATGCCGTGATGCTTTTCAGTAGCTAGCGGTTCGTCGATTAAAAGATCAATTTCGCTTTTGGGTAAACCGAATGCTTTACCGACTTCGCGAATAACGGACTTGCCTTTGAAGGTGCTGTAAGTTGCCAGCAATGCCGTATGTTCTGCGCCATAGCGTTTGAAAATATAATCAGTCACATCGTCTCGTTCATCCCAAGAAAAATCGATATCAAAATCCGGCGGAGAGGTTCGAAATTGATTGATAAATCTTTCAAAATATAAATCCAATTCGATCGGTTCGACATCAGTGATGTGTAAACAATAGGCGACGATGGAATTCGCACCACTCCCCCGCCCTACGTGATGATAACCCACACTATGTGCATAACGGATGATGTCCCAAGTGATGAGAAAATAGCATTCGAAATTGAGCTTATAAATGACCTCTAGTTCTTTTTCGATTCGAGCAAAAACTTCTCTTCGGTTTCCGTAACGTTGCTCATAACCTTTGTAAGTTAGTTTTTTTAAAAGCTTAAAGTCTCCTTCTTTTGATCCAGTAAAATTTTGGCGATTATTTTTTAATCCGCTTTCTAAATTAATGGAACAGGCATCGAATATTTTTTGGGTATTTTTTAAAATATGAGGATAACGTTCGAAGGCTTTTTCCAATTCTTCGGGTCTTGAAAAAACGGAATTTTCTTTTGCATAATCATCTGGTCTCAGCTTGGTCACCAAGATATTCAAATCAATGGCTCTCAACAATTTATGTGTTCTAAAACCTTCTTTATCTAAAAAAACTACTCGATTAAACATCACGAGTTTGCTTGGATATTTCTGCAAAGGAGAAGTGTATAATCCATTGACTTCTTCTGGCCTGATTCCAATATATTCATGATCCAATAATTCATCCAACCCTTTGATATTTTTTCTATAAACAACAAATACATTTTTAAAATCCGCGGGAACATCCGGTAGGGATTTCTGTTCGACAGAATGCTTCGTCAGGAAGCGGTTGAGTTCTAAAAAACCTTCTTCGTTTTTGGCGATTCCGGTATATAGAAATCTGTTGTCGCGTCGAAATTCGATTCCCACTACTGGCTTGATCCCCGCGATTTTGCATAGCTTTATAAATTCAAAAGTACAAGAGGTGTTGTTGATTTCGGTTAGTGCTAGGGTTGTTACTCCTTGAGCTTGGGCTGTGGATACCAAATCCTTTGGGGAAAGGGTTCCATATTTTAAACTGTAGTATGTTGAAGCGAAGTGCATATATTTGAGTTTATAGGGATAGATTTCGACGATGTCGAAATAGGGATAGATTGCCTGTGGCAATAGGGATAGATTCGCGGTGCGAATAGGGATAGATTCGACAAGTCGAATAGTAGGGTTTTGCTTTTGATATTGGAGTGTGCCTACGGCTTTAGTCGAAGGTAAAAAGGCCACCATTAATTCCTCCATAAATATCAAATCAAGACTCGGACCCTAACTTTCCGACTTGTCGGAACTATCCCTATTTCGATTCATCGAAATCTATCCCTATCACCGCAGGTGATCTATCCCTATTCACGACGTGAATCTATCCCTGCTAACAGCAGAACTACCTACTAGTATGTATAGCCTTAGCGAGTAGGACTGAATCTTTCCCAAATCTCCTCCGAATTTTATCCATAGTCTGTAATAAACTGATATCGCGGATATTGTCATCCAGTAAGCTGAGTTGATGGCTTCCATTGACGAGTCCATTGAAGCGGATGCCTACGAGGCGAATGAGTTGTCTTCGTTCGTAAAGTCGATCGAAGAGGCTCATGACCAGAGAGAGAATCATCTTGTCGCTGGCAGTGTAGGGAATGCGTCTTTGTTTGGTGTAAGTATTGAAATCGGTGTATCTAATTTTGACCGTTATGCAAGAAGTTAGCTTAGCGGAATTCCGTAATTCAAAACTTAATTTCATGGCCATTTTGGTGAGTATTGATTTTATTTTTTGAATGTTAATGGTGTCTGTCAGGAAGGTCTGCTCAGTAGAAATGGACTTGCGTTCATTGTGTGGAATAACAGGAGTTCTATCGATCGCATTGGCTTTTTGAGAAAGAGAAATACCGTGTTTCCCGAATTCACGCTGTAGCAAACGGACGGGAACTTCTCTTAGAATTTTGATGGTTCGGACACCCATAAAACTAAGTTTTTTGTAAGTGACTTTCCCAACAGATGGGAGTTTTGAAATAGAGAGCGGTGCGAGGAAATTGCGTTCTGTTCCTGCATTGATTTGCAGCACACCATTGGGTTTGGCTTCGCCGGTACTGACTTTGGAAACGAGCTTATTGACCGAGAGTCCAAAGGAAATTGGAAGCCCTGAGTTTTGCATTATTTTTTGTCGGAGTTCTTTGGCCCATTGAAAACAACCGATGTAACGATCCATCCCCGTAAGATCGAGATAGAATTCATCGATGGAAGCTTTTTCAAAAGTTGGTGCTTCGGACTCGATGACTTCGGTGACAAGTTTGGAATATTTAGAATAGGTTTCCATGTCGCCACGAAGGACAATTGCATCGGGGCAAAGTTGTAATGCCATCCGCATAGGCATGGCGGAATGAATGCCGAATCTTCGGGCTTCGTAACTACAGGAGGCGACTACGCCTCGTCCACTGGTTCCGCCTATGAGCACGGGCTTGCCGGCCAAAGACGAGTTCTGCTTACATTCGACAGATACAAAAAATGCATCGAGGTCGAGATGTAAGATTGCTCTTTGGTACATCTTCGATTTTTGTTTTCTTGTTAGTATGTTTAGTTTATTCCGTAAGTCAGAGACTTACATTATTCCATATGTTGTAAGTTGTAAACTTACAACAGCTAAGGAGCAGCCCTTCCCTTGACTACCTCTCTTTTGATAAAATTCCAATGTGGGGATACAACTACACGGAAAATGTGTAGTGCATTTTTAGTGTGTGAAGTGGTGAACTTATGCAAGCATCTGTTCGCAAAACAAATATAGGGGAGTTATTTTATATTTAAAACTTTTTGTTTTAAATTTTGTGTTAAAGTTTTTCTTGCTGGGATGACAAGTTGGAAACTTGTCATTATTTGAGCCATGTAAGTTACAGTATCGTTGCACTCTGCTTAAACTTACGAGAGGGTTAAAAACCTTCTTGTTCGTAGAAATTCAAGGCCTTTTTGAGGTCGGATTCTTTGGTGATTTTCAGTTTGTTTTTCTTGAGGTAGGATTCTATTTCTTTTTTGTGACCGAGGAAAGCATAGAGGCTTTTCTTTTTGAGTTTTACATTTTGGAGTTTTCCTTCTTTTATAAAATAGTATTCGATTTTCTTTTCGAAACGTTTGATCTTGATCGTTTTTCCAACATCATTGATTTCTTTTTCCGTAATTCCTGCTCTGAATTTTTTAACCATCTGCAAATCCTTTCCATCATACACTACTTCGACAAAGTCATCTTTAAAAAAATCATGCATTCCTTTTTTGAAAACTTTAGGATGCTCTTTTAATGATAACTCGATCTTGGTAAATACCTTTCTATCTAACTCTATGTATTGATTCCCTTTTCTGATTTCGATCTCTTTGGAATAGCCGTTGAAATTTAATTCCATTTTCTCGAAGGCTTTTCCTTCAGCATCGTAGATATCCGCAATTTGCCAATCGTCAAAAAGATAGGGAGAGCCTTTGTATTCTGAATATCGAGTTTCATTGATTGCCTTGGCATTGACAAAAATGGATTTAGTCTGGGCAGAAAGCAAACTGATTCCGAAAAGGGTAAAAGCTAAAATAGATATGATTTTCATTGCATTTATTTTGTCGAAGATAAAGGTAAGTAAGTAAAAAGACAAAAAATTATAAACGTGAATGAGTTCTAAATTTATAACAGTGGTATTAGGTGTTCGGTATTCGGACTATCCTAATGCCGAATACCTAATACTAATCTAAAGGCAAATCAATGTGATTTTGCAAGGCTTAATCCGAGGTAAATTATGATGTTTTAGCTAAGAGACAAAGAATAATGAAAATTTCAGGACAAAAACCGACTTAAATATTAAAAATACTAGCGCTTATATTATATTTAGACAGCTTCTTCAAACAAAGCATTATATTAACTACATAACAACAGAGGAATTTCACCCTATTATAATTTTTGATACTTTTATTAAAAAGATAATGAGAATTCCTTTTCGAAAAACTGCTTATATGAAATTACAGAAACATTTACTATTACTCTTTTTTCTATTACTAAATTGTTCGCTGATGGCACAAGTTGTCATCAATGAATACTCCGCATCTAACTTGGAAGGCTTTTTAGATGATTATCAAAAAACAGAAGATTGGTTGGAATTGTATAATACGTCAAGTGAAGCTGTAGATCTTGGAGGTTGGTACCTCTCAGATAAACAGGACGAACCGCAGAAATGGGAAATCCCGGCAGGGATAACGATTGAGGCGAATGACTATTTGGTATTTTGGTTATCCGGAAGAGATTCTGTGACGGCCAATGGGATGCATACTAATTTTAAATTAACTCAAACCAAAGGTGCTGACTTTGTCGTCTTGACCAACAGTCTGGGAAACATTGTAGAAAGTTTTCCAATAGGTTTGACATTGGTAGAACATTCAAGATGTCGAGCGACTGATGCGAGTAGCAATTGGATGTATTCTAGTGCTCCGACTCCAGGTGCATCAAATGATGCGAGTCCAAAACATACGAGTTATACCAGCACTCCAATCATGAGTCAGGTTGGAGGATATTATACGGAAGATCAAATTGTTAGTATTCAAACAACAGAACCTAACTCAACCATTAGGTATACCTTAAACGGATGGAATCCTACAGAAAGTTCTGCGGAATACACTGAACCAATTACTATTTCTCAAACTCAGGTATTGAAAGCCAGAGTTTTCAGCAATGACTCATTAACCCTTCCTGGTAAAATAGAATTCAACACCTACTTTATTAATGAAGATTTTTCAGTAGCTGTATTTTCAGTAGCTGCAGATCAAGTGACCATGCTTGCAAATGGAATGGGAGATATTATACCAATAGGATCTGTGGAGTATTTTAATGTAGAAGGTGAACGCACAGCGACTTCTTTTGGAAGTCTTAACCGACATGGTCAGGATTCATGGATATTACCTCATCGAAGTCTTGACTGGATTTCCAGAGATGAAATGGGCTATAATGCAGCAGTTAATGAACAGCTTTTCTCTTATTCTGATAGAGATGAATATCAAAGATTTATGTTTAGAGCTTCAGGAGATGATAATTATCCAGCCAATGATGATGCGAACCATGTAGGAAGTACTCATGTCAGAGATGAGTATGTACATACGCTTGCGCAACAAGGTGGAATGAAAGTCGATCTAAGAGCTGTAGAAAGAGTCGTTGTCTTTTTAAATGGTCAATATTGGGGACTTTATGGATTGAGAGAACGTCCTGTTGATCATGATTATATTAAAGAGTATTATGGTCATGACAAATATGAAATTCAATATTTGACGACTTGGGGAAACACCGAAGCGGAGTATGGTGGACAATCGTCTTTTGATGACTGGGGTGTATTCAGAGATTTTATTTTAGAAAATGATATGTCTGACTCTTCGAATTATCAAATCGTAAAAGATAATCTTCAACTCTTAAGTTTGATTGATTATATGATTGCCAACCTTAACTCTGTTGCCTCTGATTGGTTGAATTATAATACCGGATGGTGGCGTGGTTTAAACCCTGATGGTGATCATAAAAAATGGGGTTATATCCTTTGGGATAATGATGCAACTTTTGATTATTATATTAATTACTCGGGGGTTCCAAATACGGATCCGGATGCAGAGCCTTGCGATATTGATGAGATCAGTGAATACATGGATGACTTTTTTGATAGTCCATGGCTGAGTGAAGATGTTGGAAAACATGAGAAGATATTTTTAAAATTACAAGACGAAAATGAAGAATTTAGACAATTGTATTATTCTCGTCAAGCGGATTTAATGAATACCGTTTATACTTGCGAAAATATGTTGACAACTTTGGATAATATGATTGCTTTGATTGAGCCAGAGATGCCAAGACAAATTAATCGTTGGGGAGGAAGCATGTCTGAGTGGCAAGCCAATGTTGCGCAACTTCGAGCATTTGTCGAAGAGCGTTGTACTTTACTCGATGATGGAATGACCAACTGTTTTGAGGTGACTGGACCTTATCCATTAACCCTGATGGTGGAGCCGGCAGGTATTGATGTCGGAGAAATTGATTTGAATACTTTGGACATTGAACAGTTTCCGTGGACTGGTGAATATTTTGGAGGAATGGAAAACCTGATCAAAGCAAAATCTTTTATCGACGAGTATGAGTTTAGTCATTGGGAAAGTAAATCAGGAAATGTAATCTTTCCAGATTCTTTGACCCGAAGAGCAAGTATCACGCTGACTCAGGCGGATACTTTAATTGCTCATTTCTCACTACCAACCTCGACTTTGGAACCAGATGCTAATTTCTCCTTTTTTGCTTATCCTACTATTGCAAAAGACTATTTGAATGTGGTCTTCGAATTGGATGAAGCAATGCCAGTGAATTTGAGTTTATACTCTGTTACTGGAAATAAGATTGTTGATTTTAGTGAAGTGAGTGGTCGTCTAGGTGTTGGAGAGTATACGCATCAGATTGACTTGAAAGAACTGGATATCGCTGCTGGATTATACTTCCTGAATTTTCAAGGAGGCAATAGTCAGAAGACGGTGAAGGTGAGTGTGATGAAATAATAAATAGTTAAGAAATAAATTTTTTAAATAGTCAAATGGTTCTTTGGATCATTTGGCTATTTTTTTTTATAAAAAGAAAAGAAGTCATTAAATCAAAATGTCAATCAAAATCAAAATGGATTTAGTATTTCAGGAAAACAATCTGTTGAATCGAAGCTTTTAGTCTTTATTTATTGAAGATTTTAAAACCTTCTTGGGAGTAAATTTTGATTTTAATTCTCATTTTGATTTTTATTTTTTAAAATCTCTCATTTGTTAATCCCTTTGTTAATGATTGTTAACAGCATAGAAACGAGTCTTTTCTGTATTTATCTTCACGCCAATACTTGGCTAATGTTCATCTCATAATATTAGAGATATGAAAACTAAGTCATATTTTTTTTGTGACAAAACGTTTATATAGCATTATATTAGAAGACTTATATTCCTACGATTCGGATCGCAGACTATTAATTCTCCTTTCGCAAGTTCAGAAACTTGCTTAATTGTGGTGTTTCAAGTTAAATCCGATGACATCGGATATTAAACTTAAAACAGTGATTCGTTTTCTGTGACCAAAATCATCAATGATATTATACAATAAAAACAATTTTTTAAAACCTTTCAAAACTAGAAGCTTATGAAACTGTATTCCTTAACCTTATCTGTTTTATGTTTATTTATTTCGCTAGGGAGCTTTGCTCAGGATATGGATATTCCGGTAGAAGCAAAACCTGAAGCGAAGATTGAATTTGAAGAATCCGAATTCGATTTTGGAACGATTGAATCTGGAGAGAGTGTATCTTATGTTTTTGTGTTTACAAACACTGGAGACATTCCTTTGATTATTACCAATGCAAAAGGTAGCTGTGGATGTACGGTTCCTTTTTATCCTAAAATGCCAATTTTACCAGGAGAAACTAGTGAGATCGAAGTAGAATTTAATTCTAAAGGCAAACATGGAAAACAAAGTAAGCGAGTAACCCTTACGACGAATGCTGATCCTGCCCAGACTTTTCTTACGGTCAGAGGAGAGGTATTAAAAGTAGCTGAAGAAGGCGGTTCTATAGAAGTTGCGGAAGCTGCTCAAGAAAGAACCAAAGCAAAAGAAGAGTTGGAAGCTTTGAATCCTGATTGTTTTGCGATCTATCCAAATCCAACTAATGAGACTTTGCAATTGCGATTAAAAGAGCATATTGGAAAATCTGCTGTCGTTGACATTCATAATGAAATGGGGCAAAAAATCATGGACAAGGAGATTGACAGAATCTCTAGTGAATCGACTCGTTTTGACGTGAGTAATTTTACTCCGGGTATCTATATGATTACGATTCGAGTGGATGCTGTGAAGCCTTTGACACAGTGTTTTATTGTAACAGAGTAGGTAAGTTAACAAAATAATGAGTTAGCAATAGGTTTTTACTTATTGCTAACTTGTTACTTTATTCATCTGCTTATTGATTAATTCCTCACACAGAAAACTGCTCGTTCAATTGGTTCCCAACCATTCTCAAAATCATTTACTTTAATACCTGAGCAATCAAACCTGAGCACTTTTATTTCGGCTCGACAATTCCCCTTAGTGATCTTCTTCAGAATCATTCATCTTTATTACAGTGGATAATGTAGCCCCTAAAATACAGATGCCACGATTGGTACTTTGTTTAGCAGTTCCATCACTAAAGTTATGTTTTTGACTTTTTAAAATAAAATCACAACCGCATTCTACACAAGGAAAATAAAAATAGCCTTCTTCATTTGACGTAACAGAATGCTCTTCTCCGGTACAAAGATTGGTCAAAGTAATAACCGCATTTGGAATTGCCTTTTTATATTTTTTGCGCTCCACTACCCCATCGAGATTTACACAACGCATTTTTTTAAGAGGAATACAAAACTGTTTTGATCTTTTCCCTTGCAACATTTCACCATCGATGGTCTCTTCAGCAACTTTATATCCATCTTTCGTAGCAATCACCTGGTATTTTCTATTGTTTTTAAAATGAGTTTTAAATTCTCCTATCTCATCAGTATTAAATAATTTGACAGAGTTTTTATTAGACAAGTCAACTTCTTTGCCTTTATAATTTAAAGCAAATCCATTTGTTACACTAGCCTCTTCCAAAATCATTGCATCTTCATTGGCACTTGCTGTTATATTATCTTTGAACTGTTCAACGATTTTAAATTGAACATCAGAAATCCGATTTCCACTTCCTTCTTCATAGGCACAAAATCTTACTTCAATGGGAGCATCTTGAGGTATTACAAAACTGTAGATATCATCACGCCCTGCTCCTTCTCCTCGAGAAGACGTAAAATATCCTTCGGTTTTTAAAACATTTAAAATAAAACCAAAATCATCTTTGTTAGAGTTAAAAGGTGTTCCAATATTTTTTGATTTCGTCCAATTGCCTTCATCATCTTGTATCGAAGAAAAAATATCAAAACCTCCTAAACCACCCAATCCATCAGAAGCAAAATAAATGGTTCCATCATCATGAATAAAAGGAAAAGCTTCGTTTCCTGCTGTATTAATTTTGGGCCCAAGGTTTTTACCGGTCCCCCAACGTCCATTAATAAATTCTGAAACATAAATATCAATTTTTCCAAAACCTCCAGGTCGGTCAGAAGCGAAGTATAATTTTGTACCATCCGGGGAAATGGCCGGATGCGCTTCATCATATTCTCTTGTATTAAAAGGCAATCCTCTAGGTTCGCTCCAAGAATCGTCTACTTTAACTGAAGTATAGATCTGTAACTTAGTCGTTCCTTCACTACTATTTCTTCTATTTTTATTGAGGTGATCATTTCTAGTAAAGAAAATCTTAGAGCCATTTTTTGTAAAACAAACTGGTCCTTCATGAGATTTTGTAGTCTGTTCAATAGAAAACTCTTTGACAGAAGTAAGTGCTCCATCTAAATTTTTATCGGCATAAAACAAAGTCATTAAATTATCATTGACCCAACTGCCTTTTATATTTTCATGCTTGACACTTTGAACACCTCGGGTCGAGACGAAGATGATTCCGTCTTTATAAAACGTAGGGCTAAAATCAATTTTCTTGGTATTGATCAGTGACTCATTCTTAATCGTGGCTTTTTCAGAATACTCGAGTTGATTCATACGATCGATTGCTGCAGCCAGTAGGGTTCTTCGTTTACCTGAACCTTCTTCACTACCAACCATTTTGTCATATTTCATATAGTATTGTTTCGCTAATTCGAAACGACCATTACGTTGTAATGTCTGGGCGTAGTATAAGGTCTGCTTGGGTATTGTACTTTCGTCAACGAACTGAGCATACCAATATTCTGCATTTTCAGTATCAGAAATTAAACGGTAAGCGTTTGCTAGTTTTGACATCTCTTCCATATTAATAGACGCTTTACTTTCGTAAAGTGGGATCGCTGCTTTGTATCCCATGTTGTCGTAAATTCGATCGGTATTGTCTTTATTTTTTTGAGCATGGACTGATGCTACAAAGAGAGTAAAACAGAGAGTAGTAGTTAGTAGTGATTTAAAATATTTCATATTAAAACGGCGTATTCATTTTTGATTTTAATTATTTGGGCTTAGTAAATGGTATCAGCGTTTGCATTGACTTAAGTTTCGAAATCCGGAGCACTGTTAAGTAAGTGCTCCGGTAAGAGGATCTTTTGTAAAGAGTGACTGATCGGCTTCCCCGGAAATTATCCAGATAAGCCCTCCTCCATTTTCGGTTTTCCCTTCTGAGTCTATCCCATAATAGTTTAGTCCTATGTCTGTATTATTTCTATAGGATATAGTTTCTGCTGATGGAATTCTTGAGAAATTTGTAATTCTAGGAAAAACGATTTGGCATATTCTAAAAGTAAAAAGGAGTCTCAATTGTTGAGTCAATAATTGGAACTAGGATCGGCTATTTCTTGAGGAGAAAATCTACTGATTAAACATATTATTTCAATCAGCAGATTATCCGCTATTTATCGAATAATCAATGCTCGTTTTATAGGTCCACTCCGTATGATAGTGGATTCCAAAAACGAATTATCTTTTAAAATTTCATCTTTAAGAATTAATTTATCAGTTATCGAAGAGGGGCTTGCTATTTCATTGGAAAGACATGCTTCGTAATGGCAATTTTCGCAATTGCATTCGAGTAGATTAAGTCCGGAATTGCTAAAAAAGAAATAACAAAGAACAAGTCCCGCTAAGAGTGAAAGGGAAAGTATACTACTATATAATCTGGATCTTAAAATATTTTTCATTGCTTATGTTTTATTGATTCTTGTATTTTAGTTTTAACTCATCCCTAAATCTTCATCTAAAAAGAGAAAATAGGTCTTGATAAAACCTTATTTATAATTTTAAAAGCAGGCAGAATTTTAAATAATTGAACGATAATACTACAAACTCAAAAGTGTTTAATTTTTATTAAACTGAGTTAAGTATAAAATAAGATTGGAATCGTTTTGTTGGAAAGCGGCTGTTAAAAAAGATATTTTAAAATATAAATTTCAACAAAAATATTGGATCAAAACATAAGCCACAATGCAAATTATTGAATATTATTATTAAAAAAACGTGACACTACCTATAATCATATACACATATTTCACCTTATATAACTACATGACTGTCTGTAATTAATATAGATCCTTGCGTCTGATAAAAAATAACAACGCCAGTACATTAGTGACCTACTTTCGAGTTCGTTAATATGTGTTTCTAGAGAAATGTACTGTGTTTTCTTTAAGCAGGGAGATTGATTAAGCTGCTTCTTTTGAGATTAAGTAGAAAGCTTGTTATAGGACAGGGTTATGCTTATAGCTTATTTTTGTTCTGTTCCGAAAACAAAAACATTCATATCCATATATACCGTTTCGAAAAGGATTTGCATATCGTTCTTTTTGGCAACATGGATGGATCGGATATTTCGTTTATCTATGATGGAGATAAATTGATTCGCCAATTGATTTTCGAAACCATATTTTTTTAATTGCCGAGCGACTTCCGTTCCGTAGCCTTTCCCCCAGAATGGAGGTTTTAGCGAAAAGGCGATTTCCATATACCATTTGCTATTTACTTCTCTAGGAATAATCCCGGCCATCCCGATAAATTGGTCGCTGGATTTTTCAATGATCCCTAAATGGCCTAAACCTTTTGTTTTATATCTTTTTAATTGAGCCATTACCCAATCTTTTGCTAAGGCTTTGTGGTCTAGTGTGAGATCAAGACCTAGGTAATTTAGACTGTCATTGTTTTCAAAAAAATCTATCCAGTCGTTTGAATCAGATGCTGTAAGTCGCCGAAGGGTTAGACGCTCAGTTTGTTGGAGAAAGTAATTTTGGTTTGAATTGATTTTCATGAGATTTCGATAAAACGTGACTATATGGTTATATGGTGAGCGGATGAATGAATATTGGGTGGATGGGCCTAAGTTCTAAGCTTGTTTTTTTTACATTTAGGAGGACATTCACTCATTTATGAATTTCCTCATTCGCTCATTTCTTGTAGCATTCAAAAGTATACAGTAGTTTAAAATCCATTATTGTTTTTTGTCAAAGCACTTTTAAAACTCCACCTCCAAAATACCACCACTCAATTGCAACAATTGAATCTCAATCACCTTGGCATCGAACTTTGCAGTGTTATAGCTCGTTGCTGCGTTGAGTAGATTAAGTTGGGCTTGTCGGAATTCTATCGAAGATGCCTGAGCAGATTTGAACAAATCTTCGGTACGTTGAAAATTGAGTTGATTAATTTCCAAACTGGTCTTTTCTGCTTCTAAAATAAAAAGCGAATTTTGATAAGAATTCCAGGCATTGATCACATCTCGTCGAAGTTCTTCGATCGTTTGCTCTCTGAGAATCTGTTGGCTTTGAATAGCAATTTGGGTATTTTGTTTTTGAACTTCTCTGGCTCCTCCGTCAAAGATATTCCAAGATAAATTTACACCAAGCGCAAGACCTCTGCTGTTAGAAGAAGTAATAAATGACTCTGGTGCATTATCGGAATAACTGTATGCGTAGGAAGCAGTGGAACCGATGATCGGCTTTTTACCAGCTTCGATAATTTTTAAATCCTGATTGGTGATTTGCATGTTTTTATCGGCTAAGCTGACGTTGATGTTTTTGGTTTCTGCATCACTTAGCAATTTTTCAAGCCTTAGATTTTGAGAATAATTGACCAAAGTATCTACCTCAAAATCGATGTCCACTTCTTGACCAATAATGAAATTTAGATTTCGTTTTGAATTGTCTAATTGCTGTTGAGCAAGCAGATAGTTGATGCTATCACGCTGTATATCAACTTGAGCATTGAGAATATCTAATCTTAAACCTTGGCCATATTCATACCGGTATTCTGCTCGTTTTAATCGTTGCCTTCCTAGTTCAATCGTTTCTTTTAAAACACCGAGATTTTGTGTCAGTCTAGCGACTTCGTAATAACCATTGAAAAGTTGGAGCATGTTGAGCTCGATTGCTTGTCGAATTTCAAAATCGGAAAGCTTAACCAGTTCTTTGAGTTGCGCTACTCGTTCGTCTCTTTGCTTGTTATATAAAGTATAATTAGCGCCAACAGATGCATTCGCTCCCCAGGTCAAGGCATTACTTACACTGGCTTCCATACCTGAGTTAAACTTTTGGCTGGAGCCTCCGAGGTTTGCATTTGCGCCTGCATTTGCATCTACGGTTGGCAAGTAACCATTGGCTTCTCGAGAAGTATTATTTTCCGCAATGAGTCGGTTATTTTTTGCGACTTTGATTCCGTAGTTTTTTTCTAAAAGAATCTTTACTGCCTCTGCTTTTGATAATTGGTTTTGTGCAAAACTGCTTAGTCCAAAGAGCATCAATAATGGCAGTAGATAGTTTTTTATATTTAAAATATTTTCCATTTATTTTTTAAGTTTATATTTTTTTAAACTTTTTCAAATGAATTTAAGTATTGTAGAAGAAATACTTAAGCATTTTATGAGATGCTTTTAAATTTATACTTCGTTAGAAAATTTCGCCATAGCGAAGGCTATGTCTCAATTTTCTGCCTTGCCTAACTCTAAAATCCTCATCCTAAAATACCGAATTACTTTTTCTACAATACTTACTTGGAGTATTTTTATTTGATTAATTCGAGTTAAGACATATTAGCAGACAAGTTATAAACTTGTCATTATTTAAAACTTCCAAGTTACAGCCTCTTGAAGTCGGCTTAAATTTGAAAGAGTGAAAGCGCTGAGTTTTGAAGGATAAAACGCAAATTTTTTTATCTTTTTACAAATACATTTCCTGTGAGCACTTTTTACATATGACTTTTATCCACCAAATCGACTAGAGCTTCTTCTTCTGATTTTTGTTCTTTTAATGCTCTTTCTACTTCTTCTCTTCTTGGCATCACTCCCGTTCGCAACCATCGACCTGCTACTTTGATTGAATTACTGATCGACAATAAAAGTGGCAACATAAAAAGTGTCAAAAAGGTCGCGATAAATATTCCATAAGAAATTGAAATAGCCATAGGAATCAAAAATTGTGCTTGTCTACTTGTTTCCAAAATCAAAGGTGCTAAACCTGCAATTGTGGTTAAAGAAGTTAGAAAGATTGCTCGAAATCTGGATTTACCAGCTTGGAAAAGTGCCTCTTCAAATGGTTTCCCTTCTTTCAAATAACTATTGAATTTTCCAATGAGGACCAAACCATCGTTGACGACAATTCCTATCAAAGCGATGATTCCTAACCAAGACAAAATGTTGATTGGGAAGCCGTGAAGATAATGTCCCCATGCTACTCCGATCAAACTAAATGGCACCATTACAAACAATAGCAAGGGCTGTGAAAAAGATCGGAAGGTAAAAGCAATGACAACATAAATCAGTAAAAGTATAATTGGCAAAACGGTTCCTGCAGAATTTGCAACTTTACCAGCTTCTCTGTTTTGACCTTCATAAGAAGTCGTAACACTTGGATACCGCGATAGTATCTCAGCAATATCAGAGCTTTGAAGTTCGGCTAAGATAGCAGGTGCACTATCTTTATTATTTTTCATATTGGCCTCCACTTTGATCTCTCGTTGACCCTCTAGGTGATTGATCGCAATCTCTCCTCTTTCGATAGAATAACTTGCAATTTCAGATAATGGAACCCGACTCCCTGTATTCGTCACAATCCACATATCATCGAGATTTTTAATCGAATTTCGACCTTCTTTATCATAGCGAACCCAGACTCGAATTTCATCTCTTCCTCGTTGAAATCGTTGAACTGCACGTCCGAAAAAACCGCTCCGCACTTGCGACATTACGGTGTTTAAATTAAGGCCCAATTGATAGGCATTGTCTTTTAATTCCAAACTAATTTCCTTAATACCAGAAGGATCATTATCAGAAATATCTTTTAATTTTTCATTATTTTTCAAAGCTGCTTTGAGTGCTACTTTTGCTTCTTTAATTTCTTGAATATTATTACTAATCAAAGAAACGGAAATTGGTTTTCCACCAAAATTGGAACCTGAGCCATACTCCAAACTTTCTATTCCATAAAGACTACCGGCCTCTTTTTCAATCGCATTCGTAATTTCTTCTGAAGTAAAATCCCGAGATTCTCCAGGTAAAAGATTCACCGTCAAAGTAGCATTAGAAGTACCTGGGCCGATCTGACGAATCGTATTAATCACAACCTCTTGATTGTCATTTTGCTTTTCAGTATACACCTCATTGACTCTCCACGCTGCGGCTTCAATGGAAGAAACCAAAGAATCAGTCAAATTTTCAGGTGTACCTTGCGGCATCCGAAGCGTAATTTTTACTTGATCACTAGCAATCGATGGAAAGAATGCAATTTTAATAATTCCACTAGATATGGCTCCAACGGTTACAATAAATAAAGCGATTGGAATACTGAATCCAAAGAATTGGTTTTTTAAAAATAATCTTAAAACCGGAGCATAAATTCTATCCCTCATAAAGTTCATAGCCTTGTCTGCCCAGATATTTAAAATAAATGGTTTCGAGTCTTTCTTTAATGCTCTCGAATGCGCGATGTGTGAAGGTAAAATAATTAAAGCTTCTATCAAGGAAATAGAAAGTGTCAATACAACCACAGTAGAAACTTCACTAAAGAATTTTCCGATTCGTCCTTGTAAAAAGAAGAATGTTGAAAAAGCAATAATCGTCGTTAAAATCGCAGAGACGATCGGCGGAATCACCTCCATCGTTCCATCTATTGCTGCTTGGATTGGCGTCTTTCCTTTTTCATAATGCTGATAGATATTTTCTCCGATTACAATTCCATCATCTACTAAAATACCAATCACGATAATCATCCCAAAGAGTGATAATACGTTGATGGTTATTAATCCCGGAGCAAGGATAAACATTCCAAAAAATCCAAATGGCAAACCTATGGCTACCCACAATGCAATACTTGGTTTTAAGAATAAGGATAGAAAAATTAAAACAAGGAAGATTCCAATTGCTCCATTTTCTGCTAATAATTTCGTCCGTTGTTTAATCGTTATCGATGCATCTCTAGTGACAGAAAGCTGAACATTATCATACTGTTGATTGAATTTTTCAATGTAAGCCAGCGCTTGATCAGCAGCATTTACCAGGTCTTCATTATTGGTTGTAGATATTTTAAATTGTATGGCAGTATTTCCATTATAATACAATCGATCCGGGTTTTCTGACCATTGATCACGTACCGTTGCAATGTCTTTTAAACGAATGACTTCACCACTTGGGCTTGCTCTAACCACAATATAATCCAGTTCGTCACCATAGTAAGCTCGGTTGTTTGCTCGGATTAAATACTCTTCGGTCGACGTTTTAATATTACCACCGGTGGTCAAAATATTGGCATTGGCCACTGCTAGGGAAACTTCATTGAAGGTCAAATTAAACGCTCGCAGGTCTTGTTCCCGAACAGCGATTTCAATTTCTTCAGCAGGAAACCCAGAAAGTTCAAGCTGAGAAACACCTTCCAAAGCTCGTATATCACTCTCTACATTTCGAGCAATACTTTTGATTGTTTTCAAAGGAACACCATCTCCACTAATCGTAAAAGCAATGGCTTCATTGACATTTTCTCGTTTGGCAATAATCGGAGGTTCCATCCCAACGGGGAAGTTTGGAACACGATCTACTGCATTTTTTACATTTGCTAAAACAACATCAACTTCTGCATCTTCAAAAGTCTCAACGGTAATGGTGGCTGTATTTTCTGAGGACTTTGAAGTTACTCGATCTATACCAACCAAGCCTCGAAGATTGTCTTCAATTTTCAATACTACCCCTTCTTCCATTTCAATCGGAGAAGCTCCAGGATAAGCCACTGTGATGTTGATGATGTTCGACTCACTCAAAGGAAAAAAGGAAGACTTCACAGAAAGTGCTCCCATAACTCCAAAGACCGCAACGGCAATCATGATGATATTAACCGCAACTGGATATTTTATAAAATAGGATAAAATCGATTTCATAATCAGTTGTTTATTTTTTTAACACGCATTCCTACATAAGCCCCCGGTATCGCTTTCGCTAAAATCTCCGTTCCGTTTTCCAGACCTTTAACAACGACTGTATTTTCTTTAAAATAAACAGGAACCACCGTTTTGATGTCTAGTAAAGAATCATTCAAAACGAAGAGCTTATTGTTATCCACTAATAGCTTTCGAGAAATTTCATACGTGTTCTTTTCTTCTTTGGCTTTTAGGTCTGCTTCCATGTACATTCCTTCTCGTAAACCTTTGCCACTTACACTTATAAAAACCTGGATGGTCTGTGTCGTTTGATCAACTCTAGGATTTACTCTGGCTACTTTTCCAGACCAATTTTTCGTACCTTCTACATCGTGTAAATCTACCTTTTTCCCGACTTGCAATAAGTCTGCATAAGAGGTATTCACCGCTACTTCCAATTCAAAAATATTCGGATTTATAAAAGCGCCAAGTTTTTGTCCCGGACGAATCAAAGCTCCTTTGTCCACTAAAGCTTCTGTCAAAATTCCACCGTAAGGTGCTGTGACGATGTATTTAGATAATCGCTCTTCTTGATTTTTGACATTATAATAAGAGGTCAAAATATTCTTTCCAGCAATATACATTTTCTCTTTATTGGAACTTGGTTCTGGCAATGGTTTTACAGAAGATTCCATGCTGAATTGCGATACATAACTTTCCCAATTTGGAAAAGCTTCCGGATAATCCAACCGAAGATCAGGCAACAACAAAACGATTTGGTTGTACAAATTACTTTTTTGAGATCGAAGATTTGCACGATGTTCATCGCTATTGATTTCTAAGAGAATTTCACCTCCTTTATAATAAACTCCTGGTTTAAAACTTCGAGCTGAGTTTTCAAAAATCCCTTGTACTTCAGAAAACACCTCTACCCTATTCTTCGCCATCAAGTTTCCACTTGTCGTAATATTAATTGGAACATCTTTGTTGGTCACAATCTCAGTAAAGACCGTCGTCTCTACTTTTTTTACTTTAGGTTTTCGTACTTTTTTGCTAGCGGCCATCTTATTGTAAATTAGAACAGCTCCCCCGATTAGGAGAATTCCAAGAATTGCTAGAATAATTTTTCTGATCATAATTAAATTAGTTTGAAATACAACTATTTAGTATCGTTCAGTGATTTTTTATATTATTTTGTACTTTTTGAAGAATAGTAATTAAGGTCTTCACTTCCTTTTTTGTTAATCCTTTTTGCAAATCGTTTTTCACTTCTTCCATGATGGAAAAAGTGGATTCAAATACTTCTCGTCCATTTTTGGTTAAGTAGATTCGATTGACTCTTTTATCCTTTGAATCTTGGATCCTGGCAATTAGATGATACTTTTCCATAGTATGTACCAACCTGGTTAGCGATGTTTTATTTCTACTGGTAATAAAAGCCAGGTCATTTTGGATCATCCCATCATCTTCATGTAAAACTTTTAGTACTACCCATTGTTCGATTGTCAAATTCAAATTATATTGTTTGAATCTGTCGGAGATAAAACTTCCCATCCATTTCCCTGTTTTTCCGATCCAGGGCATTACTGATTGTTCTATTTCAGGTAGTTTCATAATTTTTTAACTGATGAATGGCCGCAAAGGTAACACTTTTAGATGCATATGCAACTATTTTACTGAAACATTCTATTTTGGAAAAGGTTTTTGAAAATCTGAAAAAGATATGATTTTTCTGGTGATATTTGGTTTCAGCGTGGCCTAGCGGTATTTTAGGTTATGGAGATGAGCTTACTGAAGAATTTATCGCGTAGCATGAGTATAAAACATCAAAAACTAAATGATATACCAATACTGTTATTATCCAATTTCAATTGATAGCCCAAATTTTGAGATGCATTGAATTCATTCAATCCTTTTCTCATTTGAGCGCTTCCAGTTATTTCTAAAATCAAACTAGCAACCCAAACAGTACCGCTTATAATATTAACTTCTCTAGATGTTTTGCCACCTCTCAACATCGTCCCCAAGTTATAGCCGAACACAAGCCCTGAAGGGAATCCCATTATTCCCCCAATCGTTTTAAGGTTTTTCCCTTCTTCAAATTTTTGATGTGCTGATTCATTTTCTCTTAATTTCAGCAGGAACCCATTCTTTGAAATTCGCTCAGAATTGTTGTAATACCTCCATCCAAAAAGTCCTTTTTTTGTAGACAACTTTCCTTCCTCTAATTCTATTTCTATTCCGCTCTTAGGTTTCTCTACCATCTGTTCTATTCCCCCTTCCTCATAAACGATTCTATTTATTTTTTCAATTTTCAAACTATAAACAGGACCATCTTGATGAGAATAGTTTCTGTATTTAATTTCAGTATCTGTTTTCTCTATAACCTTCACTTTTATTCTCTGTCCGTTATTCAAAAAGATGACATCTTGAGCATATAACACCGTAGATAAAAAGAATAAGAAAATAGTAGCAAGGATGTTTTTTATGTTTATTAATATCATTTCACATTATATTCAATACTGATTAAAATCAATCAATTTCCTCCTTTCATATCCAATGCCACATCAATAATCATATCCTCTTGACCACCAACCATTTTCCGTTTTCCTAGTTCATTTAAAATGGCCCGAGTGTCTAATCCATAACGTTCTGCTGCTCTTTCAGAGTGCAATAAAAAACTAGAGTAAACGCCAGCATAACCAAGAGACAAAGTCTCTCGATCTACCCTCACTGGTCGTGTTTGTAAAGGACGAATGACATCATCTGCAATATCCATTAATTGAAAAAGATCTGAATTTTGTTCGACATCCATTTTATTTAAAACCGCAATCAAAACTTCCAATGGAGCATTTCCTGCTCCTGCGCCCATTCCGGCTAATGAAGCATCAAGTCGATTGGCTCCATGCTGCATAGCAACGACAGTATTAGCGACACCCAATGATAAATTATGGTGACAATGAATTCCAATTTCTGTTTCTGGTTTTAGTGTATCTTTAAATGCTTTTATTCGATCAGCAACGCCATCCATCAAAAGTGCTCCTGCAGAATCGGTTACATAGACACAATCAGCTCCGTAGGATTCCATCAATTTGGCTTGTTCTGCCAATCCTTTGGGATCATTCATGTGTGCCATCATCAAAAATCCTCCAACGTCCATTCCCAATTTCTTGGCTGCTTCAATATGTTGCGCAGAGATATCAGCTTCGGTACAATGGGTTGCCACTCTTACAGATTGAACCCCTAATTGGTGCGCCCGTTCCAAGTCTTCGATGGTTCCTATTCCCGGAATCAAAAGGGTGGTTAATTTTGCATGTGTCAATTCCTCTGCTACTCCTTCTAACCATTCCCAATCAGTATGTGCTCCGAATCCATAATTAAAACTTCCTCCCTTCAAGCCGTCTCCATGTGAAATTTCAATGGCATCGACTTTTGCTTTGTCTAATGCGATTGCTAAGTCACGGATTTGCTCTTTGGTATATTGGTGGCGGATGGCGTGCATACCGTCACGGAGGGTTACGTCTTGGATGTATATTTTGTGGTTCATTTTATTTTATTTTTATTGAAATATAAAAGGCAATCAAAATGTCAATTTAAATCTGGAATAATCAAAATGTCAATCTAAATCAAAATCAAAATGAGGTTCCTTTTTCACTTATTTGTTCTATTAAGATTGATGTTCTCATCATTAATTTTTTAAAAATCTAAAACTAACGCTTGGAACTAATTTTGATTTTGATTCGCATTTTTATTTTGATTATTTTAAATTTTTATTTCTTTTTATTCAAAATCATTTTTGCACTAATAGCTATTAATTCATTTACTTCTTCCAAAAGAGTTTCTCTTCTTTTCTGATCTCCATATTTTACATATTCTAGTATCTTTAAAATAACTCTCGTTTCCTTCAACTCTTTTAAAACGAGACTCATTTTATGTATAAAGTCTTTAACAGTATCTGTTCCTTGGGCTTCCCCATAATTTAATGCTGCACTTCCGGATGATCTTTGAATTTGATCGAAATAATATTTTCCAGTACTATCCGACGGAAGTGTTTTACACAAGAAAATGATTTCGCCCGCAAATTTAACAAGCCTATCTTCGAAGTTGTATATTTTCTCATGCATTAGTTTGGGGATTTAATGAGTGTTTTAATCAAAATGTCAATTTAAATCAAAATCAAAATTGGGTTCCGCTTTTCACTTATTTGTCCGATTGAAATTAACGTTCCTATCATTAGTTTTTTGAAAATCTAAAACTAACGCTAAGAACTAATTTTGATTTTGATTCGCATTTTGATTTTAATTATTTCTACTTTTTATTTCTTTAGAGTTGTTTCGATAAGAGGATCAGTTAGTTAGAATATAATTCCATAATCCAGCACAAATTCCAGAAACTTGATTATACCGAATCATATTTTTCATTCTTAATCGATCAGATAAAATTCGATATCTTTTTAATCCTCCAATTGAATGCTCGACTTTAATTCTAATTTGGCTGACCGATTTATTGTATTCTTTTTCTTCTTTTGTCAATTCTTTTTTTCTTGGTTTTTTAGTTGGCATTTTCACCTTCGCTAGGTAATCTTTTTTAATTCCTAAAAAACCGAGATCAACTAAAAGTTTAAAATTCTCAAACCAATTTCCTTCATTAGGATTAAATTCATTCTTTAACATGGCATAATCATGAACACGACCATGATAAGCTTCACTCATAAATAAAATTCTTTTATTAATGTTTGTTAAGCAAAGCAATTTTAAGGTGTGTGCTTTTTTTTGCCACTATAATCTGACTTCTGATCTTCCTCATTGTCAGGGCGTTGTACACGTTGCTCTGTAGCATCAATTAAAAGAGTAGTTTCTTTCGATAAAAATTCTTTTAATTCTTCTTCATTGCTAAATGATCTTTTAGGCATACAACCAGTATTTTCTAATGTGACTTCTAAAACTCGAATAACTATTGATTGATTTTGATATGCATTTGAATTACTTAGACCAAAAGTCAATCCTAATAAATCATATGTTAATCCACTTTTAAAACTGTATAAACCGAAAAATAATAAATCTGCATAGGTCTTAAATGTACTTTCAATTGATGAATTATTTTGTCTATCTTCTAGTGATTCATCAAACAGTAATTCATAAGTAGATTTAAATAACGGGACTAATTTAAAAAATTGATCTTTATTTAATCCTGTTGCTGCTCGCCATTGTCTTTCTGTTCGTATATCTTTGTAACTCACTGCCATTTTAGTATTTTTTGGTAAAGATACGAATCTTGATTATCAGTTACTTATGACAGAACAAGTCTTTTTTATTCAAAATCATTTTTGCACTAATAACTATTAATTCGATTACTTCAACCAATATTTTTTTCTGTTGATTTTTCATGAATCATAGTTTTAATCTAAAATAATCAAAATGTCAATCTAAATCAAAATCAAAATGAGGTTCCTTTTTCACTTATTTGTCCGATTGAGGTTAATGTTCCTATCATTAGTTTTTTAAAAAAATCTAAAACTAACGCTTGGAACTAATTTTGATTTTGATTCGTATTTTGATTTTGATTATTTCTATTTTTTATTTCTTTTTATTCAAAATCATTTTTGCACTAATAGCTATTAATTCGATTACTTCAACCAATA
>CAKZTD010000233.1 GCA_937921595.1 uncultured Saprospiraceae bacterium | reverse complement strand
GGGATGGGTATTTCTAGCATAGCAATAAACACAGCCATGTTCGCATCCTTGATAAGGGTTCATCGAAAAACTCGCGGGGATATCAGGACTGTCTATTTTATTCAAAATAGTCTTGGCGTGAACATCAATAAACTTCGTAGGTATCTGAGTTTCACCATCTCGTAAATGCCGAGTAGGGTTAGGATCAGGAACGTCCGAGTGAAATCGATTCGAGGTATTAATCTGCGCTCCTCTGCCTTTTAAAAATTGTTGAGACATGCTATTCTAATTTGAAAGCAAGATAGGGGATTATCTTGAATAATAAAACATATTGTTTTTAAAATACAAATTAATAAAACAATAAGTGTTTTTGGGTTCAGGCTCCTGGCTTTTAATAATCAGTTATTAAATTTAATTCTGAAACCAAAAATTATGGGAATGGCCTTTTACTTTTTAATATTCATGAATTTAGAATCCGTTAAAAATTCTAAACTGTTTGAGCCTATAATTCTGTTTAGGATAAGGAAGAACTCATCTAGATTGCCCAAATTTAGAGCATATGGTTCAGAGCTTTCTTTTTTAAAAATTGAATAAATTTTGATTATTTTCGTTCTGAAATACTTGTCGTATTATTCTAAAAATAGATAATCATGATTGACTCAAACCATTTTGCGAAAGCCGATATGCTAATCAGAAAACCAATTGATGAAGTTTTCGAAGCTTTTATAAACCCTGAAATTACGTCTAAATTTTGGTTTACAAAAGGCTCTGCAAGACTCATGGAAGGAGTAGAAGTGAATTGGACTTGGGAAATGTACAATTTAACAATACCTGTACTGGTCAAGAAAATAGAGCCAAACAAAAGTATCATGATAGAGTGGGGAACAGGTAAGCAACAATCAACAGTAGAATGGAATTTTAGGTCTTTAGCTCCTTCGAAAACTTTTCTTACGATTACCAATTACAATTTTCAATGTGCTGGTGAAGAACTGATTAGTCAAATTCGAGATTCTACTGGTGGTTTCACTCTTGTTACTGCAGGTCTAAAAGCTTGGTTGGAGCATGGTGTACAACTTGGACTTGTCGGAGATAAATTTCCAGAAGAAATGAGAGAATGAGCGAATTTATACATGAGTGAATTATCCTTCTAAATGTAAAAGGAACAAGCTCAGGACTCAAAATTCCCCCAATATTCAATCATTCTTTCATTCACTCATTCTTTCAAGAAATATAGAGTAAAACACCAAAAGTCAGAGTTTTTACAAAAAAAATATTTGATAACTCAATCCTTTTTAATCATAAAATTAATTACTTCGTAACTTAGAGCTTGTTTAAATTTCCATTAATCGGCTGCAAGTGGCAAATCTTATCCTGCATTTCGTTAAAAAGCCTCACCGATGCTATGGCATCGTCTACGTTTTTTGCCTTATCCAGAATAAAATTTTCTCACTTTCGCTCATTCATGAAAGTTTAAACAAGCTCTTAGAAAATTCATCGGCCTTCGCCCAAGTGATCAGGTGGTCGTTAGGCCGAAGGCCAATCCTTACTACTCATGTTAAAATCATCTTAGCCACATATTTTCAAAGTTATCAACAAAAACCTTCCTTCTGATGTTGATAACTTTGCAATACCCCAATTTTAGCTTACTTTTAAACGACTTCTAGCAATTCCCTGCCCTCTTCTGGGAAAATCGTTTTATACAACCTACTATTTTTATAAGTATCAGGATATTTAATAATCACACAAAACAATGTGAATATGAGTGTTGTGATTTTAGTTCAAAATCGTATAGCGATGTTGAAATGTAGGTTATATAATTATATGTCTACATGACTGCATCACAATATTATTAAGGACACCTACTTATTCGGTATTATTTTAGCATACTTAACTAGTTGGACTATATTGTTTTATAAAAGATTACATAAAATCCCTTATAAAGCTCAGTTCACTTATGACCATTCAACTAAACAAATTATGAGAAAGATTTCTCTATTTATTCTATTCCTAAGCTTAAACTCAGGAATTTTCGCTCAAGTAGATTACTCTGCGAATGACACCATTCGTCCTTACGAAGGTTATTTTCGAGCAGGTGCAAACCTAGGTAACTACCCTGGTTTTAGCGATGAGTTTCTTGCCGAGATATCAGCTGGAAACCCTGCAAATAATGTAGAAGGACTCGGTATAAAAGCTTTAAGACCTGGACTCTTTGAGAGTTTTCTTTTTCAATATGGTTATGATGCCAGAGTAAGTACTTACGAATTAATGGATCAACTAGGCTTAGAAGATAACACTTTAATTGTGGGATTTCCAGCACCTGAACATCAGGATCCAACAGAATACTGTCCTGGAATACAATCTACATTGTTTGACAATATGTATCTGGATATTTGGGACAATGGAGAAAATGGAACACCAGTCAACGACGATAATCATTATGCGCTTTATATTTATCAGACTGCCCTTCTCTACGGCGACTATATAAAATTTTGGGAAATTTGGAATGAGCCTGGTTTTGATTTTACAGAAAACAGAGGTTGGCTTCCTCCTGGAGAACCATTGAACTGGTGGGAAAATAATCCCGATCCTTGCGATTATAAATTACGAGCTCCGATCTTTCATTATGTCCGTTTACTTCGGATCAGTTATGAAGTCATCAAGACCGTAGATCCTGACGCCTACATTGCAGTGTCCGGTGTTGGTTATCCAAGCTTCTTAGATGCGATACTTCGAAATACAGACAATCCAGATGATGGTAGTTTAAATACTGATTTTCCTCTAAAAGGAGGAGCTTATTTTGATGTGATGGGATTTCATTCTTATCCACACTTTGATGGTAGTCTACGATATTGGGACAATGACATTATGGATTTTGTATTGACTCGTCATTCCGATGCAGCAGCAGATGGTGTACTTGAGCTACAAGATACTTTGCAAGGTGTTTTAAATAACTATGGTTATGATGGAAATGATTATCCTTTAAAACCTTGGATCATTACAGAGATCAATTTACCTAGAAAAGAGTTTGGTGATTTCATTGGATCTGAAGAATCTCAAAGAAACTTTATGATCAAAAACGTGGTCATCTGCATGCAAAATAATTTTTTACAAAATCATATTTTCAAACTTGCAGAAGATGCTACTTACGAAGAAGCTTTCTTTGAATTTGATGTAATGGGTTTGTATCAAAAACTAGATGTCACTGATGGTTACTTTCAACAAGCCAACGATGAAGGAATTGCTTATAAAACAGCTTCAGAAATTTTATATGCAAAAGTTCACGATGAAGAACGAACCAATGCACTTGCACTTCCAGCAGGAGTAAAAGGTGGTGCCTTCATTGATGAAGACGGCAATTATACTTACGTACTTTGGGCAGAAACTTCTATTGACAATTCAGAAGAAGCTGATGCCGTTTATGATTTCCCTGCAAGTCTTGGAGTCAGTAATTTGATCAAAAAAGAATGGGACTTTGGAAGTACCGGAGAAAGAACTGGAATTGCTTCTACAAACATCACTTTAACCGGCGCACCAATCTTTCTAACAGACATGACTTTTGCTATGGATGTTACAGAAGGCTGCGCACCACAAGCGATTCAATTTACGGATTTATCTCCATCGAATGCAAGTAACTGGTTCTGGCTTTTTGAAGGCGGAACTCCTACAACTTCGATTGCTCAAAACCCAAGTGTTACGTTCGAGCAAACCGGAACTTTTGAAGTAAGATTTCAAAGTTTTGATGAGAATGGAATTCTTTTAGTAGAACAAACTGATGTTATC
Organism: uncultured Saprospiraceae bacterium; assembly: GCA_937921595.1. Taxonomy (GTDB): domain Bacteria; phylum Bacteroidota; class Bacteroidia; order Chitinophagales; family Saprospiraceae; genus JAHDHW01. Next base: position 1,238 of record CAKZTD010000233.1, on the reverse strand, counting down.
AACATTGATGTAATTCCTACGACCAGTTTTACACATACTATTAATGGTCCTTTGGTTGATTTCACAAATACATCCAGCAATAATAGTGAAACCTTTTCGTGGGATTTTGGTGATGGAAATACAAGTACAGATCCTAGCCCTGATCATTTATATCTGAACAGTGGAACCTACGATATCATTTTAACTGCAACTAATAATTGTGGTACAACAACATCAACAATAACTTTAGATATTACTGCGCCAAGTACAACGCAATTGACTTATACTGCAAACGATCAAGTTCTTCCTTATGATGGCAAGTTTAGACCAGGTTCTAACACCTCTTATTATCCACCGTGGACGGATGAACAATTGGGATCAATAGCTGCAGGAAATGTCAACGAAAATCAGGCAGGTGCCGGAGTGAAATCTTTTAGAACCATCCTTCCACATTTCTTTTTGGAATTCTGGGGATATGAAGTTGAAAAAGAAACTTTTGAATATTACAACAACATCGACTTAAGAGATAACGTCGCTACGATTGGTTTTCCTTCTTCCGATGTTCGAGATACTGTTGCTCATTGTCCAGATGAAACGTCTATTCTTTTTAAAAATTTATATCTAGACATCTGGGACGATGGTCAAAATGGAACACCGATTAATGATGACAATGAATTTGCAAAATATTTATACCACACGGTAGATGTTTATAAAGACAACATTAGATTTTGGGAAGTCATCAGTGGACCTGACTTCGATGCTTCCGGTGAAAGAGGCTGGCTTCCACCTGGCGAAGATGGCAACTGGTGGGAAAATGATCCTGATCCTTGCGACTATGCTTTGCATGCTCCGATTCAATATTATGTTCGAATGTTGCGCATCAGTTATGAAGTCATCAAGACACTTGATCCAGATAGTTATGTAACGATTGCAGGAATTGGTTTTCCAAGTTTCATGGATGCGGTTTTAAGAAACACAGATAACCCAATCGATGGAAGTGTGGTTACCGGTTACCCGCATACCGGAGGAGCATATTTCGATGCCGTTGCTTATAACTCTTTGCCTCACTTTGATGGCAGTACCAGTTATTATGATACCGATGTTGGAGGTTTTGTTTTTGAACGACATTCTGATGCCGCTGCAGATGGAATTGTAACTTTGAAAAATGAATTTCAAGATGTTTTGAATACTTATGGTTATAATGGAAACACTTATCCTGAAAAACAATGGTACATCAGTTCTTGCAATGTTCCGAGAAG
>CAKZTD010000232.1 GCA_937921595.1 uncultured Saprospiraceae bacterium | reverse complement strand
GATTTTCTCTGATACTTATTGATTGTGTAAATAATTTGACGGGAGTTTCACAAAAACTAATCAGAGAAAGTGTTAGTCCATAACCTAGGAAGCGTAGCTCCTTTTGTTTGGCGAATCCGACCAATGTGGTAAAGGATATCAGGTGAACAATTTTGCTCATTAGCGAATTGTTCCAGACTACTAAAAATGCGGTGATCAAAGTACCAATAGTCGTGATAATCACTGGCCGGTGTTTACGGATTTCTGGCTTTGAAACGAAGAGGGCGATGAGCATTACCAAATCAAATATCAGAATATTGATACCCATTTTTTCTTGCCAGAAAAGTAGATAGAAGGCAATACTGCCTACGATGATCATTAGGTTTACGAGGACGTTCTTTTTCATAACTTTAGTTTTAAAAACTCAAAAATGGTCAACGGATTGGAGTTCCTAAGGACATATAAATTGCTGTTCGCCGATTTAAGAATGAATGCATGAGTGAATTTGAAAATGAGTGAATACCCTCCAAAATGTCGAAGAAACAAGTTCAAGATTTAAAACTCTCCCTAAATATTCACTCAGTCGGTCATTGGCTCATTCGAACAAAATCATTTAGTGAAAAACTAAGGTTCAAGGTGTTCCCAAAAAGGCATAACAAATAGACGACTTACTTTTTTCATAATGAGTTTTAATTGGTGTGTAAATATTTTTTATCAAAAAATCGGTCTTAGAGTAGCCAGATTGTTTTAGATACCGGTGTCTAATTGTTTTCCCGAGGATTATCCATCAAGACATTCAAGGTCAAGTATCCCAATGTCAAAAAGATCGAAAAGATCAAGGTGATTTTTAAAGCCATAGAATCCGTCATGCTAAGCATGATGTCTTGTATTAATTCAAAAGGATTGGTCAAGATATCCCAGGTATTAAATCGTAAACATCGGCCAAGATAAATTCCAAATCCGCAAAGAACCGTCGATCCAATCGTAAATACCCAGCTCAATTTTTCAGAATATATTTGTTTAACAAAAAGCCGAACCTCATGTAGTGAAATCAATCCAAGCATCAAGCCGGTCCAGGCAAAAGAAACGATCAACATTAAATCATACCAGTGTGGAATCGGAAAACGATTATGTAAATGCAAAAGATCGGTGATGATATAAGGTGCGTTGGGAAAAAATACTAACCAAGCTGCGATCACTCCAAGTGATAATATTTTTGATTCGGTTAATTTATAGAAACCTTTGATCGAAATCGCAATCCAGTAAGGCACCCAAGCCAGAAATAAATTCCATATCAGAAAAAGGAAAGTCATACCTCTGGAAGAAACAATATCTTGCGCAGAATTGATCGTGCTATAGTCGATGTTGATATAGTAAATTCTAAAGCCTACCATCGAAATACAAAATGCAGTGCTAAGGCTTAGTATGCTGAATATTTTTGCTTGTCGTGTCATAAAAAATTTTTTAATTTAAAAAGATTTTTAGCCAGGTTTTGACTTCCCGTCAAGCCCTGACTTTCTCTGAGTAAAGCACACTTTCAAGTTTAAGCCGATTTTATGAGCCTGTAACGTGGAAGTACAAATAGTGACAAGTTTGTAACTTATCCTCTATATCATCCAAAACTTCAAAAAGGGCAAACACTAGCTTTTCTAGGAATCAATTTATTTGAAATAAAATACCAATTAATATGTGTACTCATCCAGTAATGAATCCGTTCGATGACTCTTGGTTTTCTTCGGTCTGAAAGTGCTAGACGGTAATTTGCCTGATGATAATGTGGTGGATACCTCAAATCATTTGGCATCAGTCTAGTTGTGGTTTTGGCGATTATGATTACGCTTTTTAAAAACAACTTTCCAGGTTTAAAGCCAAAAGTATTTTTTACCGGATCAGGGAAAAATCCCTCTGCCAAAATCTCATTAATTCTTCGAATAGGGTAGGGAACTTTAAATAATGCTTTTGTAATTTCCTGTCCTTCATTTTGCAATTGAAGCGTCCCGTCGATGATCACTTTATTGTATCTTTTATAAAAAGCAGCTAGGTTTTCTGGATACTCATTTAACGGAATTCCCATGAGTTGAGCAGTGATTTTGCTCTCCTCAAAAAACTGTTTTCGCTCTTCGCTAGAAAGCGGTCGAACCGTTTTTTCAAAAAGCACTAAAGTCGTATCGACTAGTGTAGCAAGCACCCAATACAGCAGATCGGGGTCATTGGCGCAAAATGGGTTAACAATAGTTTCGTCCTCGGTTTCCCAAACCATCTGACCCCGGATCATGCTGTGAATATTATGTAATCTCCTTGCGGAGTTATTTGCTGTCTGAATGTCACCAAACCAAATTCTAACCATTGATAAAAAAGTTCGGTGAGCTCTACCAATTGTGTCTTTTTCAAAATTGCTAAACATATGAACTCCCTTGGCGATATAAGGATGAGCTATCTGCAAAAGCAAAGCTCTCATGCTACCCAAAACAATCGTTGGTTCTCTATATAATTTCCAAGTCATACTCTCCGGGCCGAAGTAACCTTTTGAAGAATCTGTATGTTGTGTAGCAAGCTTTGCTAATAAAATTTCATGCATTGCTCGATCAGCAGAAATCGCTTGTTGCGTTTCTGTATCTAGTGATTTTATATTTGAAAATTTACACATGAGCGATGATTTTTTGAGAATATTTTATTGATTTATCTTTTGTCAAAGAAACTGTTAATTGGGTTAAAATATAAAAGGCCTGTCTTCTAATCGTTGCCTATAAACCTGTCTTTGCAATAAGTCCAAAGGTTCAGCAAGTAAGTATTCAAAATTCCATTTCGAGATAGGAGCATAGCGTCTACCTTTTGAAAACTCTTTTATAAAAGCATTGAATTTTTCAGGTATTAAAGCCGTCCCAATAATTGCAGTAAATAGAGCATAGACAGACCGCTTGCGATTACCGAGTAAAAAAAATTGCATTTTAATTTCTCCGGTAATAGTCGTTTTATAACCGAGTAGCACATGTAAGACATCATGATCTTCGAGTTTTGGCATTAATTGGAAATTATTTTTTTCTAAAAAATTACCTAAGGATTTTCCCAAACTTCCTTGAGGAAATTTTTGTAATGATTCTATTGATTGATTCCAGGATTCTTGCCTTTTTTTGAACCAACGGACGTAATAAGGAGTGGTGTATTTGACTAGATTTAACACCAACTTTTCTCGGATTTTTAATAACGTTTTCATCTGTATATTTTTTGTTGTTTAAAAACAAACTCTTAGGATTAAATATTCAAATCCTTAATCGAAAACAAAAAACCATGACTCCCTCGGAATGCTTGCCAAAAACCATCGAGTGGTTGACCGATTAAGAAAAGTGCTCCCAGAATAATGAGGATGCAGGCAATAAGTGCAAAGGGGTTCGTTGAATTATTCCATGCTAAAAACGCAGTCCATTTGTCAATATAGTTTTCGGAATCTTCTTGCCTTTTTATTGCTTCTTTGACATAAGCTTGTTGAATTTGGAACTGTCTAAAAGCAAAGAAAGTAGCAGGCAAAGGAGCCAATAATGGGAATGCAATAATTGAAGCCAATGCGACTGCAAGCAGAGTTGTTATACTTAAAAAATGAAGGAACAAAAATATATAGCACAGTATTCCAATTAAAATTCCATAAGGAAGTAAGAGATTAATACTCAATGGCAAATCTTTTTTAAATCCTCTTGAAGCCCAATATGAAATATATCCGATGGCAATAAAAGTGATCGCTGAAATCGCATGCAAAGGGTCAAATGGAATATTCATTTCCATAAAAAAAAAGGATACAATGATGCCCATCAATGGTGAAACTCCCATGCTGATGATCTCCGCATAATTGTATTTTTTGATATTGGGTTTTACAAAAGCATGAGTCTCCGAAACATCTAGAACGGAGTCATATTGCTGTGTGTATGCATCCGCAATCGTAACCTGTGATGGTTGACCGAATAAGTATTTTATGCAACGAATCATTCCATAGACCATTGGTATTCCGAATGCTACCAGAGCGATTAATGAACTTAATATTCCTAGTCCTACCATGAGTAAAGTACTTTGAAATTCAAAGTGAATTAGTAAAAAAATAAGGACAAAGTCCCGTTGTGTTTTTGTTGTGCTAAGTTTACTAAACTTAACACTGTTTACCCTTTTAATCTCAGCAAAGCTTCCAAAGCATCAAGGTGATCCGAAAAAGCTTTTCTACCAAGAGTTGTTGCTTTGTAACTAGTGTTGGGTCGTTTCCCAATAAACTGTTTTCTAATTTCGAGGTATTCACTTTCCTCGAGTGCTTTTACATGGCTTGCCAATCTTCCATCTGTGAGTTCAAGCATTTCTTTTAATGTCTTGAAGTCTACCCATTCATTGACCATGAGCATCGACATGATTCCCAGTCGCACCTTATTGTCAAAAGCCTTATTTAAATTGGCGATGATTTTCTTCATGTCAAAATGAGCTAAGCTCGGTCATATTTATAATACATCAAAGTGCCATAGGCAATGTGTAAAATTCCAAATCCAATGGCCCACAATTCTAATCCAAAACCAGGTTGAAACATTCCGAAAAGTCCGAGTAGCACTTCTGCTATTCCTAGATTTCGAATTTCATTCAAAGTATATTTACTAGCGTTGATACAAGCCAATCCGTAAAAAACTAAAGTAGCCGGGGCAACTAAACCAAATTGATGATTAGACAATAGGCCTAGACAAAAAATACCTCCAGCGATCAAAGGAATAGCCATGTTGACCAGTAATCTTAGTGAGGTTTTATCCCAAATTTTGACTCCTTTTCGTTTTGCTTTTCTAGCTGTAAAAAATAAAGCGGAGAGTAAAGCTAAAATAAAAACTCCTCCAGCAACAGAAAGCATAAATTTGTACGGGCTTAATCCCCACATTGGAGCACTTGGGTCTAAAACATAATATCGTCTTCCTTCAAAAGGAGATACTCCAAAATAGTAAAATGCTAAGGCTGCTCCGATCAACGCAAATATTCCTGCAGAAACTCCTGACAAACCACTTAGCGATATAAATCTTGAAGAGCGTTCCATGAGCGATCTAATCTCGCTGATTGCCTCCAGTTGTTCGTTTCTTTTATCCATTACCATAAGATTAAAAGTACTTTGAAATTCAAAGTTGGTTATTATTTTTGGTAGATGCAAATGTTTTGAGGATTTTTTTTGAAATATAGAGGAAAGGTATGGTAAGGTTTATTCGGCCTTAAACATGAGTCATCCCGAATTTTAGAGAGATCTAGAATTCGGGATTTCTTTTTTTGGTAAAAAAAAGAACCTCTTATAAATTTGGGTATCTAACCACACCAAAAAATAAGAGGCCTTATGTTTAAAAACATCCTACAAAATAAACTTAGTTCTTCAAAAGATCAAAAAGGAGAGGAGT
>CAKZTD010000231.1 GCA_937921595.1 uncultured Saprospiraceae bacterium | reverse complement strand
ATGCGCTCTATCTTTCCTGGCATACCAATGCAAGTGGTGCCAGAGGAACAGAAAGTTTCGTTCATCGATACAAAAGAAGAATGGGACGTCGCTCTTTGCAGCAATCTGTTCATAAGCAAATCATCAAGGATATTAGAAATGGTTATGACAAGGATTGGAAAAACAGAGGTCAAAAAGCTGCCGATTTCGGAGAGCTTAGAGGTTTAAAAACCATGCCTGGCGTTTTATTAGAAATTGGTTTTCATGATAATAAAAAAGATGCGTTTGCATTGAGTGATCCTCAGTTTAGAAATCTGGTTGCTCGTTCTGTTTATAAAGGAATTGTTTCTTATTTTGAAGACCACCCTACTTTTTTACCCGAACCTCCAACACATCTTGCTGCTCAAAATACCAAAAACGGAAAAATAAAATTGTCATGGAAAGCTCCAAATTTTGGAGGCGTTCTTGGAGATCGAGCCACTGGCTACAAAGTGTATATCAGTCAACATGGAAAAGCGTTTGCAGCAGGAATAGATTCTCATTCTGATCATTTTACTTTTGACAATTTGCTTCCCGGAACTACTTATTATTTTCGAATTACAGCAACGAATAAAGGTGGAGAATCTTTTCCAACAGCGGTCGTCGCTGCCCGTACTCCCCTATCTCCTAACCAGCCAGTAGATTATTTAATAGTAGATGGTTTCGATCGACTGGATCGTTCCCTTTCTATTTTACAAAAAGAAACACTCCCAAGATATGCTCCGCTTGGAAATACCCGACGATTATACATCGAGCAAATGAACAATTATGATTATGCGGTTGAACATGCTCAGTCTATGGAAGCCGCAGGTATTGCATTCGATGGTGCAACTAATGAAGCGATCGTAGACAAAAGAGTTGACCTTTTAAATTATTATGGTGTCAACTGGTTCCTAGGTCGAGAGTCTTCAGTCAATGAGACCCTCGATAAAAAAGAGCAGCATCTTATTCGTCGGTTTTTAAACGACGGTGGCGCCCTAATGATTTCAGGATCGGAGCTGGCTTACGATTTATCAAAATCTAAAGGAGGGCAAGCATTTTATAGTGATTATTTAAAAGCAGACTTTGTAGCAGATGATGCCAATCATTCAAACATCAGTAGTTTCGTCAATGATAATTTTGGTGGATTAAATGGTCAACTTATCAATGCCATTTATGGTGCTTACCCACTTCGTTCTCCGGACATTATCAGGTCGGTCAATGGCAGTCGTCCTGTCTTACAATATAAAAATGGAAAGACTGCAGCTATCGCTTATCGGGGAGATTTTTCAGTGATAAATTTCGGTTTTCCATTAGAATCCATCGGTGACCAAAGACTGAGGAATGAACTTTTCAAAAAGTCAATCTTGTTTTTAGATCCGGGAAGAGCCACAAATCGGAGGAAGGAAGAGAAGCAAGTGTTTGTGGATTAAGAAGACAATTAAGAATTTGTAATATGTCATTCCGAGCGTTGTCGAGGAATGATTTTTTTACAGAATTGGAATTTTAACAAAAGCCGTCCCAAAAAGTTGGAACGGCTTTGTTTATGTAAACACCTTTTATTTTAAGATTAAGTTATTTGATTAAATTTTACTTTTCCTCTTTGGCATTTTTCATTTGGAACAAAACATCATCATAAAACTTTGATAGTCAAAATCATAAACAATACAAAATATCACAATACCCATTCTATTTTTTTCCCAACCCTATAATCTCTATTGTCTGTTCTTATCTTTTTTTTAAAAAGAATCATTTTTCCGGCGACCTTTCTTTTTTCACTTCGACTAACTAGAAAAGCTTCTTAAGTTCCCCCCAGACTGATTATAAATTGATTTATAAGGCTTCATTGACTGCTCAATGAAGGGCTAAATTATTTTGTAAAAAATAAAAACAACAACTATGACAAAAGCAATCCTCTTATTCTTTTTTCTATGCTTCAATGGCTGGTCTTATAGTCAAAACATAGATCCTTCCGTTTTGGCTACAGGAGGAGGAATCGACTCAACAACCCAGATGTCTCTGGAGTGGACTTTAGGAGAAATAGCGGTAACTACACTTTCTTCCGAAACGATAATGATTACCGAAGGGTATCATCAGCCATGGTTGGTAGTATCTGAATATGACGACTCCTCAATCACAAATACATCAACAGCTAATCTCGATTTCCAAATTAAGATCAATCCCAATCCTGTAAAATCCTTTGTAAATATTCAAATGCAATCTTCCGAAAACTCAGAAATTTTCATCAACCTCTATAATCTTGAAGGAAAGCAAATGATGGGAAAATTAAAAAAACAATCTTCAGATTATTTTGAAATAGACCTAAGTGATCTATCATCTGGATTATATCTTCTTCGATTTACCAATCTGAATGGAGATGTAATACAAACCTATAAATTGTCAAAAATAAATTAACCAATACCAAAACATAAGTCAAAATGAAACCAAAATTTTATTTAATAATATTATCCCTATTTATTTTTATAGGTGTAGAAGCACAAAATTTTCCAGTAGGAATGAAATACCAAGCAGTTGCTCGGGATCATGTTGGAAATATACTAGCGGAGCAAAACATCACTTTGAAAATCACTTTATACAGTGTAAATGAAAGAGAAAAAGAAGGAAGAAATATCTCCTATGAGGAAATTCATAAAACGGAAACCAACAACCTTGGTCTTTTTTCTTTAGCCATTGGACAAGGACAATCTAAAACCGGAATATTTGAAAATATCCCTTGGAGCTCTGAAGAAATTTGGATGGCAGTAGATGTTGACATTGATGGTGGAAATGATTTTTCTATCATTAGTGAAAGCCAATTATTAGCCGTTCCTTATGCCATTCATGCCTTGACTGCTTCTGAAGTAAAAAATTCAAATGGAGATCCTAGCCGAATGAATCAATCCGGTAGAGCCTGGCTATTAGATGGAAATTCGGATACCAATCCTGCTATACATTTTCTGGGTACCATAGATAATACAGATTTAATATTTAGAACTAATAATATTGTACGAGGAAGGATTTCAAATGATGGCGACTTTCGAATACTAAATAATATTACCATTGATGGTAATTCTTTTGTTAGTGGAAATTCCACCGTTCAAGGAAATCTAATGGTTCAAAATAATTTAATGGTTGCCAATGATGGTCGCATTGGAAATGACCTCCGGGTGATGAGAGATTTGGATGTTGATCAAAATGGAAACATTGATGGCGAGCTGTATATCAATGATGATCTTTGGGTAAATGGTGCTACTGATGTAAATCAATTTAGAGTGATCAGTGAAAAGCCGTCAATTTTAACAGGAACATTGCAAGTAGATGGGATAGCTGATTTTAATAGTAAAGTAAATATCAATGATACTTTAAAAGTAAATAATCAAAGCCCAACCATTCTCTCCGGTACTCTTTCAGTCGATGGAGTTACTGATTTAAATGATAGTTTAAATGTGGATGGTCCAACCTTTTTAAACAATACCTTTTATGTAACAGGTGGCAATACATCCAACCTTAACGGAGATTTAAATGTAGATGGTGTAACTGATCTAAATGACACCTTGAATGTAGATGGCATTACAAACTTGAACAATACCTTTAATGTAACTGGTGGAAATACTACTAATCTTTCAGGTAATCTGAATGTAAGTGGAGCAACTGGTTTCGAAGGTGATCTCAATGTAGACGGTGCTACTGACTTGGGTGGCACACTCAATGTAGATGGCAACACTGATTTGAACAATACCTTTAATGTAACTGGAAGCAATGTATCCAACCTAACTGGAATTTTAAATGTAGATGGAATTACTGATTTAAATAATACTTTAAATGTCACCGGAGGCAGTACGACCAATCTTTCTGGAGCTTTAAATGTAGATAATTCTACGGATCTAAGCAGTACGCTTAATGTAGATGGAGTAGCAACTTTTAAGAGTCAGGTGACTTTTGATATAACTGTAGATGGTGATCAAACCGAACAAGCAAGTTATCCAGTTTTGATAAAAGGAAGCAAACAAGGTTTGGCCATTGACTTAACCCCTGCTGTAAATAATGAGACCCAATCTCATAGGGGTAATAACTATATTTCTTTTTGGAGAGACGGAACACAAAAAGGCAGAATCGAAGGTATGGGACGGGCAGATATTGATCCCAATGGAATGTGTAATTTGTTTGTAGATATGATAAGTTCAACGCCAACTGTTTTGGCTGATTTAGGAACGACCTATGATCCATTTTCTCTTGGTCTGCCAAATAGCATTTCAAGCCTTGTATCACTCATACCTGGAGAGCTTCCTGATTTTACTCAAGTATTGGGCTTATCAACTTTATTTTCTCCTGGAGGTTTACCTTCTTTAAATCCAGGATCCCTTCCTTCTATTGGTTCGTTGGGAGGAAGTTTTACAGGGTGCCAAACACCTGTTATTTGCGACCCAATCACTCTTCCTTCATTTCCTACTATTAGTTTAAATCCAGGTGGGCTCCCTTCTTTGTTTGCAGGCTCACTACCTAGTATTTCTAATTTTGATCTAAATACTATTTTAGATAAAGGTGCATTACCAGGTATAAACTTTCCGACCATTCAAGATTTTGTAGATTTTTCAAATCCATTTGTTACACAAAGTTTCTCTCAGTATTGTGGCTTTCTTGATAATTTTAATGGAGAATATCCTTCTAGCCCAGCTCATACGCTTTGGACGGAGGTGAAATCAAAACTAGAGAATTCAACGATGTATCCTGCAGGACCTAATCGTGATGCTCAGATTTACTCTAATTACACACAAGATATTTTACAATCCGGTATTTCTGCAACTTCAGCAGTTGCTAAATTTACAGTCTCTGCCGCATCAAGTGCTTTGGATCCAGATGATATATTTTGTGGAGCTCTTGATATTGTGGTAGAGATGACTAACCTTACTATTTATGGAGCTTATGCTGACCTTAACCTAGGAGTTGCTTACGAATCAGGAGCTGGCGATTATGCAGAATGGTTGCTAAGAGCCAAGCCAGAAGAAATGATATCTCAAGGAGATATAGTTGGCGTCATAGGAGGAAAAATATCTAAAGAGTTTAACCATGCAGATCAATTCATGGTAGTTTCTACTGCACCGCTTCTTTTAGGAAATATGCCAGAGAGTGCAGAAGAAGAAATATTATCAGAAAAGATCGCCTTCATGGGACAGGTACCTGTAAAAGTTCAAGGTAAGGTCAAAATTGGTGATTACATTCTTCCTTCTGGAACAGGAGACGGACTTGGAATTGCAGTTGCTCCGGCAGATATGTTGGCGCGGGATTATCAACGAATTGTTGGCGTGGCATGGGAAAATAGCAAGCCAGGTAAATTTATTAATCTGATCAATACAGCCGTCGGGGTCAATCATAATGACATGGCTAAGGTGGTGGAAGACATGCAATTTACCCTTAACCATATTCAGGATGCAATTAAAAAAATCGACCCTTCTTTTGTATCTCATGATTACGAAGTTTCGAAGCAGGAGTTCCAAGAAAGAAGTTTGGATTACAATGTATCCTCTACTCATAAAAGTAAAATGACAGATTATTTTTCTGGAAAAGAATACAGTAATAAAAAGGAAATGTTTCTTGATGTAAAAAATGCTTTAGTGAATAAGGCAGGAATAAATTTGGATGATATTCCTGTTTTAAAATTCATTTTGGAAAATCCTGAAGAAGCTCAAAATTTAACCGCTCACTATACTCAAATGTTAGAAGAAATGGTTCATGTTAGAAATGACGTTTTTGCTTCACCAAATACTAAATAACCCCTTGTATAGTTCCAAAAAACGACAGTCAAATGTTGAATGAAAGGGCAATCCATAATGGATTGCCCTCTTTTTTAGTTTATGCGCTAATTCAAATTTTACCAAAGTGATCTGCTAACAGTCTATAGTTTATCTTAGCTTATAATTAAGTCCTAAAGATAAATGATAACGATTAATACTCGTCTTGTAATTGTTTTGTTCAAAAATAGGATTTAAACCTTTGCTCCAATTCGCATTGATACTTGCTTGTATATCTCTTGTTATATTATATCCAAAACCTAGACCTAAACGAAAATCAAAATGAAGTTGTTTAAGGTCAGGACTTTGAAAAGATGAGCTACCATCTCTTTTATATTGTATCGCATCATGATGTGTATCGATGGAATGAATATCATTTGAAATACTTACCAAATAATTCGTTCCCATTCCGACACTTACAACCGGGACTATTCTTTTTCTTTGGCCTGTTGGAAATATTTTTACACCAATCGGAATACTAAGATTTTGAATTCGGTGTCTGGAATTAAAATCTACTAACAAGTCAACTTCATCACCGAGTATTGCTTCATTTCTGTTAAATCTAAAACTAGCTTCCGAAAGCCCATAAGGCGTTGCAAGACTAAGGTCATAATCATTTGACTGGTTGATATTCTCCGAATTTACATCATAAGCTAATGCCGAATTATGCCCAGAAGTCGTTTCGATTTGCTCATATTGTACGCCACCAAAAAAGGCTACAAAATTATTGGCTGGAATTTCAACATTGAGGCTAGAATACCATCCTATATCATCTGAATAATTAAAATCAAAAGGAGCTAAATCAGATTGATATTGATCGCTTATTTTATGTTGCCAAAGAACAGCTCCAACTTCTACTCCTAATCTCAGCTTGGATTTTTTACTAAAATTCTGAATATTAATCTTCGCATCTTTTGGCATTGGATACTCTTCTTCTTTTATATTCATTTCAAAAACATACATTGGAAGTAAAGAAAGATCACCTAAAATCCTCGAAACATCAGCCTCCTTACTTTTCGATTTTAAATCATCTTTCTTATCAATGGAATTGACTACAGGGACTCCCGATTTTGCAGCTTGGGGTCTTCCAACTTCTTCACCTTCATTAGATGAAAGTGAAATATAATCTTTAGCTATTGTATTAAATTCGATTGTACTTCCATTAGCGCTAGTTACAGTTGTAGAAGAAATCGAAGGTATTTTATTATCGGATCCTTTTCTTTCTTTAACCAAATCAGGACTTGATTTGACATTCTGTTCAATAGTTAATAAGTCAAGTTTTGCTTCTGGTAAAATCTTATCATCTAATTTAGAAGATTCAGTATTGTTGTTTTCATTTGCTTGAGACTCAATATTTTTCAAGGCATTATCTTGAATCTGTATGAGTCCTTTTGAATTTTCAATTTCTTGATTTATCGGTTTTATTTCAGAGATTCCAGTTTTTGTATTTTTAAAAAAAGAGAAATAACTAAGGATTAGCAAAGCCATTAAAGAACTACCAAAAATCCAGAAAACTAATTTTCTACGATCATCTTTCACCGGAACCTCAGACATAATATTATCCCAGACTTCATCATCCGGCATATTCCAATCCCCTGAAGGTATGTCGCCATCATTGAACCGATTTTTCCATATGTCATTAAATTTATCCATGATCTTTATTATAAAACTGTTTTCTAAGCGTTATTTTTTTTTGCAATAAATTCCGTGCTTTCATTAATTGCGACTTGGAAGTGCTGATCGAAATTTCTAATTCCTCAGCGATTTCCTTGTGCGAAAATCCATCAATAATATACATATTAAAAACAGTTTTGTAACCAAAAGGCAAGTCCTGAATCATCGCTAGCATTTCTTCCAAGGATAAATTTGACAAGGCATCAATATCATTAGACTGAATCTCTTCTGCTTTTGTAATGTTCACCGCGTATAATGTGTTCTTTCGAATATCAGCTAAACATACGTTGATCGCTATTCTTTTCGCCCACGATTCAAAAGCGCCTTTTAATTCATCAAATTGTTTTAAATTTCTAAAAATGTTGATAAAAGTATCTTGTAAATAATCCTGTGCAACAGACCGATCTTTAGCGTAACGCAAACAAACCACAAAAAGATTATTTTTGTACATATCATATAAAGCCTTGTAAGCACTCTGTTTCCCAGAGATGGCTTTATTGATTAGTTCTATATTTTTTTCTCGTTTGCTCAATCTTGGCGAATCTGTTTAATAAATAATATGCAGGTGTTGTAGGATTGGTTGCCTGGGTTTGAAAAAAAATATTTTTTTATAGAAAGACAGTGTTGGAACAGGAAAAGAGGGAAAAGGTTGAAAAAACTGTTAGGATAAATATATTCTTTTGAAGCATTTGATAATTATCAAAAACAAGCCATCAGGAACGTTCAATATCCCATCTACTCAATCAGATTACTTTTTTATCAATTTAAAACATGCATTGGCTCAATTTATTCTTTTTCAAATTTAATTATCGATAAATTTATAATACCTTGAATTTAAAATATAATGCGCCATGAAAAACAAACTAAAACTTACCCTAGTAATTTCTCTATTTCTATTCCATTTTCTTTCTGCTCAAACCGTTGAGCTTGTTGAGGATTTCACCCTTGGAACGGGTTCAAGTTTCGACGAAGGATACTTTACAATTCTTGGCAGTACTGATAGTCTTGCCTTGTTTACCTTAAGAGGAAACCCATTTAATACTCAACTTTGGGCTTCAAATGGTCAAGCATCAGAAAGTGAATTGATTGCCCAATTTTCAGGTTCTTTTCTTTATGACTTTATTCCTTATAAAAATGAATTCATTTTACTAACAATCACACCTGATCAATATCAAATATGGAGGACAGACGGGACCACTCCAGGGACTTTTCCATTTCATGTAGAAACCTCTGAAATTTCAAAAGTTACTATCATTGAAGATTATATTTATTTCTCTGTTGATAATCCAGGAGGAAGTAGTGTATTAAAAAGGTTTGATATAATTCTAGATTTCCCTGAAGAGATTTATGATTTCGAAGGTCCAGATGGCATTCTGGATATGGTTGCTTTTGATGAAAACAAATTGGCTGTTCTTGGGCGTACATCAACGGCAAGAAGTTTATTTATTTCCGATGCGACGACAAATGAAACAGAAGAAGTCTTTGAAATTAATACAGGAGAAGAGGAAGATCATTTTAATAATATGATTGCTATGGAAGATAAATTTTTCTTTTTTTATAATTTCCCAAATTCTTCAGATCCATACAAACTTTATGTGAGTGATGGTTCGAATGAAGGAACAATAGAGCTCGCTAAATTTGATTTTATTCCTGATCATCGAGCAGATCGTTCAAGTTTTGTTTTTAATAATAATCTCTTCTTTAAAGCCGAACCTCATAATTCAAACTTTGGTGAAGCAAGACTCTTTACCTCGGACGGTACTATTGATGGAACATTTTTTCTCGATCCAAATCCGAATGAATATCTGGCTCCATCCCAATTTACAGTTTACAATAATGAATTATATTTTAAAGGAGATTTTTGTTGTTCTACTTTTGGAATTTTCAAAACTGATGGTACACTACCAGGAACAAGTTTACAAATCAGTGGACAAACTTTAGGTCTAGGCGGAAATTTTCTGGAATCAGACCTCCTCAGCCATAATGGCTTTCTTGTATTCAATGGAATTCGGGAAGAAACAGGGAGTGAAATTTGGATATCAGACGGAACAGAAACAGGTACTCAAGTGATCGATTTTATCGAAGGAGAAGAAGGTATTTCGCCTCAAGTCTTAACCAGTTCCGACAACTTTCTTTATTTTACAGGAACAGAAAATGCTACGGGTACCGAACTTTATAAATTAGATACAGAAGGAGAAGTTACGAGTTTGGAAATTATAGAAGATCAACATGCTATCAACATTTCTCCAAATCCGATTGATGTGGATCAATCAAATCTGGTTTGCAATTTTTCTGGTTTTGATCATTTTAAAAATTGCACCATCAACATTTACAACAGTCAAGGTCAATTTATTCAAACGCAAAAAATTGATCCGACACAAGAAGTCCAATTGATAAATCTTCCCTCCTTAAATAGCGGACTTTATTTTATCAATTTTAATCTAGATAATAAAAAGGTATTAACTAAGAAATTTGTCGTGATGGATTAACGAATAATTATTCTCATTTTTTAATCTCCCAAACCCAATTTCCATCAGCATCAAAATACCCAATATTATCTCCTTGCTCGACGCGAAAAATACCATCACCAGCATAGGAGATGTATTCATAATCGGGTTGGACGATGAGGTCGCCTTTTAGATTACTAAGACCAGAAAATTGTTGGATGCGCACACGAGCATAACCATCTTTGAAGTTTTCAATTTTATCGTATTTCGGTGGAACAAGCTCGATACCTTTTTGGTTGATGATACCCCATTGGCTATTTTGAGTAGACTGCACTACAGCGACACCATGTTGAAAAGCGCCAGCCTTTTGATACATTCCGCTGTGGACATTATTACTTTGAGCTGTGATGTAATAAAAATTATAAGAACTATCTCTTACCAAGCCTCGACCATCGCTAAATTTATATAGTCGATTTAGACTTGGTTCAATAATATAATTTCCGTTAAGATCAATCAATCCACCTCTTCGATAGCCTTTATAAACCACCGCTTTTCCATCTTCAAAATCAAGACATTTAGAAAATTCCAGGTGTACTACTTCTTCGCCTTGCATGTCGATATAACCGCAAAGTCCTTCTCTTTGAACCGAAGCTCGTTCTTCTCGAAAGTCAGAAACCTTAGAATATTTTGCAGGAATTACCAAATTACCCCTGGTATTGATAAATCCGTATTTGCCTTTATGTTTTACCGCAGCATATCCCTCATTAAAAGGACGGATACTTTTATAATTATGATTGGTAATCAATTTTCCATTTCGGTTAATCACGCCATAACGAATTCGAGATTGGCCAAAACGAACAATTGCCAAATCATTTTCATCAAACTCTTCAATAAAAGAATACTTAGGTCGAACTACAAAACTTCCAGACTTATCGATTAAGCCATATTTCCCATTAATCACGACCCTTGCCAAACCATTTTGAAAATCAAAAGCTTTAGAAAACTTTGGAGCAATGGCTTCTTCATTTTTTTCATTAATAAAACAAACTCCTTTCGAGGTATAAGCCCAAGCGAGACCATCTTTAAAGTTTCCTAATCGGGTATATTGAAGATCAATTAGAATATCACCTTGTTTGTCGATAACTCCCCATTTATTAGAAAGCTTGACCACCGCCATTCCATTATAAAAATTCCTGACTCGCTGAAATCGACAAGGGATCACCTCTACCCCATTTTCATTTACAAAACCCCAAAAGCCATTTCGTTTTACGGCAAGGCGTCCTTCATTGAAAGCACCAATTTTATCGTATTTCAGGTTTACCGTTACTTGTCCAAGCGTATCAATTAAACCATACTTCTGTCGATTATTGTAAACCCGAAGAATTTTGTTATTTGTATTTTCTAAAAAATGAACGCCATCATAAACGATTGGCAAAACGCTTTTATCTGTCTTATCAACAGCTCCCCATTTCCCTTGATTTTCTACAATTCCAACATCATTTATAAAATCTCTAGCATAGGAAAATTGCGGTTGAATAACAATCTCACCCAGCGTATCTAAGTATCCCCAAGTACACCCTTCACAAATCAATCGCGATTCATTTTCAAATTCACGGTCATATAAAGTATAATCCAACATAACTGATGGAGCTCGCATTCGGCGGAGATAAGAAACCAATAAGCCTAAACTATATTGACCACTTTTCAGGCTCGCAGATAGTCTTCCTTTGATGCTCATCCTAGCTACACCATCTCTAAAATCACCGATATAAGCGTAGTCTTTTTTCACCATCAAACCAACAGGGTCATTGCTCATCAAGCCGTGTTTTCCATTCGTAAAAGTGACTCTTGCCACTTTGTACCCCATATTAAAATCATACATTCGAATATCCAACAGATTGAGGTCAGAGACAAGTAGTCCTACTTCATTATTGACGACACCATAAACCTTTTCATATCGAAAGGTCGTTCGTTCGTATAATCCACGGCTCTGTTTTTCCAATCCTACGACTGTAAAACCGTAATCCCGATTTACATCGATGGTATGAAAAGTAGGTTTGATTTTTATAGATCCATCTGCGATTGTTCTTAGTCCCCATTTATCTTGCTCATTGTCATAATACCATTCAAACTTATCTAAAGAGTAATCACTTTGCTGGGAAACGAAACTTGGTCGCCGAATTCTGGTCGTTTTCTTTTTACCGATCGTGATAGTAAAGTGTTTTTTAAATTTACTTTCATCCTGGCTGAGTCCCTCTTCATCAAAATAAAACAAACTCAGCGCTTCTCCTTTAAATGCTCTAGCTTGGTTTTCTGATAATTCAATTTTATCAAACTCTACAGGAACGACTGTTGTGCCTTGATAATTTAAAATTCCAAATTGATTACCAATCTTCGCCAAACAATTCCGATTTTTCAAAGGAGCTAAAAAATCAAAATCAAAGGGTACAATCAATTTATCTCCAATTTCTACAACTCCCCATTTTTGTTGAAGCTTTACTCGAAATTGGTTTTCAGCAAAAGCCTGAATCTCATCATATCTAACTGCAAGAACTTCTTTCCCTTCTAGATCCAACAATCCTAATTGTCTATTTTTTTTACACAATAAATAGTCTGAAGAGAAAGGATAAAATCCATCGTATTTGGCAGTATTGATTAATCTTTCAGAAGGAATGGAATATAAATCTTTGGATTTGGAATTTTCTAAAACTAGGAAATTAGAACTAACGGTACCATAACGTTCATAATTTTGAGGGATGACTTTTTTTCCATTTCTATTGACCCCTCCCCATTGTTTTTCATTTTGATAGAAAAACAATTGATCGTTAAATACTTCTATTTTATCAGCAATGGGGTCTAGAATAATTGTTCCATCGATTCCTAAAAGTCCCACCAGGTTTTCTGTTTGCGTTTGAAAATATCCATTCTCCATAAAACGGATTCCATCAAACGATGGCAAACAAATATCTATACCTTCATGATTGACAATGCCCCATTTTCCGTTTTGCATATACCCTAAAAAACCTCCTTCCCAAACTCGGATTCTTTCGTAGCCATTATTCAAAATAACTTTACCATTCAGATTAACCACCTTCCACTCTTCATTTGTCATCACAGCGATCAAGGTAGAATCCAATACTTTTATATCATCGTATTGAGGAAGAATAATTTCAGTGCCTGCGGAATTGAGCATTCCAACATTGCCTTCTCTTTGCATGACCGCATAGCCATATTGCTTAAATTCACCTATTGCATCATAAATAGGATTCAGGATCACATCGCCGTTAGCATTGATCAAACCCCATTTGTTATTCACTTTAATAGGAAAACTCTCCTGAGCAGACATGCTCAAGCCAAGAATCAACAAGAAAAAAGTAATTGAAAAAGTTTTTCGCATAAACCGGTATCTATATAAATTAGCTATCAAATCTAAATCTCTGCATAAATTCTAAAACAATCGTTCTTTGACAAACACCGTCGACATACATAAATAAAATCAAAACTGACTACAGGAAGCCTTGACATTGCTTATGGTTTTGTATCAAACATGAGGTTTGTTAAAGAACCAAATAATTATTAAGTGACAGCGCAAAACATATGATTCTAAACGACAGGGCACAAATGTAAAGTATATTTAGCGAAAGCTAATTATTCCTTACGATTTACATAATGGACATTTTGACAAAAAGTAACATTTTATATTGTAAAAGTATAGTTTTTAATCATATACTCTTTTTAAAACTAAAAAAATCCAAATATATCCCTAATTTTGGTTTATCCTAAATACAAACACATTCAAAAACTATCAAACAAATACTCACTTTCATGCTGCCAACATCTAAATACTGCTTAACAGTTGTCATTTTAATTATCCTTTTTTCTCCTTTTTATGAAGCTAAGGCTCAAAATATTGATTGCGCCTATCCGATTTTATTTCTTCATGGATACACTGGTAATCAAGAATCTTTTGAAGATGTATATACCGATGCAAACTTTGTCGCTTGCTTTGGGGACTTGTCAGACACTTACCATGCTGTTCTAAATGCGACTTCTAATACCAATATTTGGGGCGCAGATGGTGAAAGTGGAACAAGCGATGATGATGTTTTAATCAGTTTTGATAATGAAACCAATGAGCTTGCTCCTGGTTGTATCTATGTAATGAATTTCAATAATTTCTGGAATGAAAACGAAAGTAATCCTGAGATTGATATCAACGGATGCAGTTCTCCTGGTCTTTTTGAATCCGATAGCAATGAATCAGCGATTACCAAAGGAGGATATGCACTAGGTAAAGCCATCGAAAAGATACTTGCTGCTAATCCCGGAAAAGATAAAGTCATTCTCGTTGGTCATTCTATGGGGGGCCTTACTTCCAGAGAGTATCTCCAACGAACAGTTGACAATGACAACATCAGTGATCCGAGATGGTGGGTTGATCCTGCTTTGGATGATGGACATAAAGTTTTAAAATTAGTCACCACTTCGACACCGCATCGAGGAAGTAATTTCTTTGGAGACACGGGGTTCACAGATCATGAAGCAGCAGATGACCGAGATGGAACACCTGATCTTTTTGCCGAAGCAACTCGTGACCTTCGATACACTTATGGCTGTGGATTTCTAAATTTATTTTCATGCCCTGCCCCTTACCTTTGGGGAGGAAGTGAAGAAGAAGTAACCGCTACTTTTTGGAATGATGACATAGATGCTGATGGCGATGAAAATTCGATCATCGTTGGAATTAATGAAGCTGGTAGTCCTGACGAATGGGAAGGAACCAAAGATAATCCTTCGATGCCACTTCCTAATAATATCCGGTACACTTGGATCACTTCTGATACGCCTTTGAATTCTGGCGATGGTGTCGTCTCCTGGGAAAGACAATGGTTATTTAACGGCAGTACACCGGAACCATCTGATGCGGTTGCTTTTCGATTAACGGATACTTTACTGACGGATTATTCACACTTGAATGTCAATACGGATCCAAATGTGATCATCAGAGGTTTGGATGAAGGCGACTATCCTTCTTTCGCGTGGAAAGTTTCTCTTGATAATTTGATGGGCGGTATTGTCCAAGTCAGATCTGAGGATGTTCCAGAAGGAGATAACCATAGTGATCCGGATTGGTTTATGGTAGAAATTCCGGCGGAAGCCGAAGGTGATCTTAACCTTACATTTAATCCTCATCCTGCGCTTTCTGGTCAGATTGATTTTTTCAATACGACACCTGGCGACTTTGATGAAATGACGGTAAATGGAAATCATCAGGTACTTTTTAATGCAGGTGATCCAACGATTTCCATGCTTATTCCTGATACCGATTATACGCCAGGAAGTTCACAATATTTTAGAATCATCCATGAGAATGTTGGTTTTACAAATTGGCATTTGCATTATGATTTTGAGTTGACCATTGATGCTCCACTTCCTGTAGAGTTTATTTCTTTTACAGGAAAGAAGGTTCAAGATTTTGTACAATTAGATTGGTCTACAGCATCAGAATTCAATAGTGATTATTTTGAGATCATGCGTTCTACCAATGGGATTAATTTTGAAACCATTGGTCGTATGAATGCTGCTGGTTTTTCTAATCTTGAAAAACAATATACATTTGAAGATAAAAATCCACTTGCTGGAAATAATTATTATCGGTTAAAACAAATTGATCAAGATGGGAAAATTTGTTACAGTAATATTGTGATTCTTAATTTTGAAAAAGACTTGCTCGAAATCCAAAACACCTATCCAAATCCTTCTAGAAATCAAATCAGTATTGAATACTTCGCCTACTCAGATAAAATCGCATTTTTTAGAATTTACAACATGATTGGCCAATTGGTTCAATCACAAAAAGAGGAGATTAATATTGGCGAAAATTTAACAACTATTGATTTAAGACAATTACAAGGAGGTGTTTATTTATTAGAAATCCAACAAGGAGAAAGTCGTCAGCAAGTGAGGATTGCGAAGCATTAATTCAAGTTATAATTTAAGTGAAGATGAACAGCGAGTAAGTTTGATATTAGTTAAAACAAGATGATTTTGCTAAGGTTTAAAAATCCTTTTGCTTCTGTTTGGCCTTCGGCTCTTGATCGCTAGATAAAAAAAATCTTGAGATTGTCATGAATCTTCTAAGCTCTATGATTTCCCATTTTCCAAAAAATCCCTAACTTCATCATTCAATTGAAAACAAATCAGAAAAAGCATACCATGTCAGAAAACCTAAATCTAATCTGGAATTACGAAGAATTCACTGCTTACCTCCTACTCTACGCTTCAAATGCCGATGCGGAAATCAGCGAAGACGAGGTAGCAATGATCAAAAAAACAATCACTGAAGATCAATATACAGCCGTTCGAAAAGCATTTGATGAAGCTAATGATTTCCAAAGAATTCAAACGATCCTTGAATACAAAGGTTTGTATTTTCCTACGGAAGCAAGGGCTCGTGAAATGTTAGACAAAATGACGGACCTGTTCAATGTCGATGGTCATTTCTCTATTTTGGAGGAGAATAGCCTTAGGGTTTTGAAACGATTGATTTAAACTAAACCATATTTCAATCTCTTTTTTTGTAAAAAATCTAGTTGGTAAGAATTTTTCTATAAATTTCTTACCATTCAGAACATAATTCCTACCATTCAGAACATTGCACATGCAATTCTCAACTACCCTATTTACATTTGGAGAATATTTGATAATACTGATCTTCAGTTTCTAATCAATAATTATTTGAATGATCTCACTCAAGGTTTTTATTTTCTAAAAATGGCAATCGATGCCTTTTTGATTTTTTTGAGAATGTTCTTTGCCAAATTACAGCTACTTTTATATCTTGATTCTTGATTTAAATAAAATTTAGCCATCACAACAAAGATCAAAATATGAAAACGTTCATTTCCACTTTCCTTGTTTCTTGTCTTATCTTCTTTTTCGCCTGTAATTCCAATGAAGCTAATCAATCGGATTCACAGGAGATAGAAAATATAACTTCTTACCCTGAGAACATGGTCGTTCCATGGGTCGACATTCTAGAAGTCAGAGCTAAACCTATTATGAAAAGTTCCGTATTAGCCGCTATCAAAAAAAATGAGCCCTTGATGCTTACGGAAGAAGTCACCGGGTTTAGAGATACTTTTACTTTGGAAGGAAAGACGATTATCGATTCTTGGGTAAAAGTCAAAACTAAAAAGGGAAGAATCGGTTGGGTCTTCCGAGGAGCAGTGAAACGTCCTGAAGAATGATGATCAAAAAAAATATTTATAACATTTTTAATAACCTAAAAAACAGAATTATGAAACAGAAAATTTTACTTTTTTCAATTTTTCTATTTTCCTCAATGCTTTTAAATGCTCAATTCACCGTTGATTTTGAAGACCAAGAAGTAGGTGATACCAGCTTTACTGTAAATGGTTTCGAATTTAAAATGACTGATGATTTTTTGATCAGTGAGTTTGATGATTTTTCTTGTGATGGCTCAGTGGGTCCAAATAAATATATGGACACTGGCTATTTGGATCAAGCTTCAAGTGGAGTACTTGGCAGTATTGCACCTGTAAATCCAGTAGTCTTATTTCAAATGTCAGTTACAAGTCCGCAGTGTGCATGGCCAGGGAGTGGAGATGGAGAGCACGTTTCTACAGGAGTATTTAGATTTACTGGACTAACCGCTGATGACAATATGATTTTTGAGGAAATTGAGTTGACCTCAGACAATTTTACAGACCATACAACTTTTACTTTTGCGGATACAATATGGCAAGGTGTTGATCTTAAAAACCTAGAAATGGAAATTGTTTCGACTTCTGATTCTACAGATTATTTTGTTATTGATAATTTAACTTTTGAAACCATAAGTGATCCAACGTCTACTAACAACTTAGCAAAAACACTTTTTGATATTTCGCCTAATCCAACCAATGGAATTATTCGTATTACGACTTTAGAAAATATGGAAGTGAATATTTATAATAACCTTGGAGCATTGGTAAAAACGGCTTTGAATACCAATCAGGATATTGACCTTTCTATTCTTCCTGCTGGAATTTATTTTGTTTCCTTACTCCATGAGGAGGGCTTGATTACGAGAAAGATTATAAAACAATAAAAAACTTATTTATAATTGAATCTATGAATTCATTTTGATGGAATAAACTTGGAATTTTAAAAATACAAGAAGCCTAATAGTCGCAGCTATTAGGCTTCTTTGTATTAATTGACAGGAGTAAACCTTTTCTATCTAAATCTTCTAAATATCTTTTATTTTAAAAACCATTCAAATTTAAGCTTTCTATAATCAGATCTTTCTTAATTTTAACAATTTCCACGGAACATCTAACGTTTAAATTCGGAAAACCTTTAGACATTTGTCTCGTAATTTACTTATCAAACTGATTAATGAAAAAGATTCTTCTGATCATCGCCATTTTTACCTCCCTAGGAAATAATTTTGCGAAAGCACAAATCATCGATTCTACCAATTTCGATAAGATTAGAACCTACGAAGATACTTTAGGTTATCTATCCTATTTGATTGTAAATGATTCGCTTGAGACCAGTCGGTTTGCAGCAGTAAATAAGTTTATCCCAACGTTGGTGAAGGCTTTGAAATATGAAAATTCTTTCAATTATTCCTTCGATAGATTAAAGTCCATTTCCGTTCAATATCCTGCAGATAGCACTTTTAGAATATTTACTTGGCAGTTATATGTCAATGAAAATGATTACCGTTATTATGGAGCCATCCAGATGAATAGCAAAGAATTGAAGCTCATTCCGATGATTGATCGCTCTTCTGATGTCCAAGACATCGAACATCAGGTATTATCTCCAAAAGAATGGTATGGCTCTTTGTATTATAATATAAAAGATTTTGATACTCCTCAAGGTCGAAAGTATCTGCTCTTTGGCTATGATGGTTATAGCTTTTTTACAAAAAGAAAAGTGATTGATGTTCTTAGTTTTGATAATGGAAAAGCAAGCTTTGGTGCACCAGTATTCGTCTCCGATGATCCAAGTAATGCTTTTTTACCAAAAAGCAGAATAGAATTTACTTATAGTGCAGAAGCATCTATCAAGGTAAATTTTGATGGCCACCTTGATATCATTATCGGTGATCACCTAATAGAAGAAATGTCCAGCATCGCTTCTCAAGGGCCTGTCAAATTACCGGATGGCAGTTACATCGGCTACAAGCTAAAAGATGGCCGTTGGAATTATGTCGCTAAGGTTTTTGATCATGTCTATGAAAATGAAGAAGAAACACGACAACAGCCTATTTTCGATTCAGCCAAACCTAGAAAGAAACGTAAGGATATTTTTGGGAATAGGTAATGAGGAATACCCAATATCCAATCCGATTTAGTTTTCTGCTAAAATATTTCGTAGTAGATTTGATTCCAGAACAAGGATTAACGATTTTAGATTTCATATGTAACTGGAAGCAATGACCAACATCATAAATCGCTATTCGTTAATCCTTGTTCATAAATCATTTTTGTTTTACTAAACCAATAACTACAATCAATCTACCTTTTGATTGCTCTATCTCCTCAAGACTACTTATCACTATTCCAACTTGTTGGAATCCATCCCTCATCATTATTGTCGTAGACAATCCTGTCACTATTTCGACTTTTCGAAATCTATCCCTAACTTCACCACATGTCTTATAAATCACACTCCACTACCGTCGAGCGAAGTGCTCATTATTATACCATTGGCACACCAGGACCGCATATTAAAAATCTATGGATTGTTTGTCATGGATATGGTCAATTGGCAAGCCGGATCATTCAAAAATTTTCAGAATTAGACGATGGAGAAACTTTAGTCATTGCTCCTGAAGGGCTTTCCAGGTTTTATTGGAAAAGCGTGAGTGGGCAAGTTGCTGCATCTTGGATGACCAGCATGGATCGCCTTGAAGAGATTGCCGATTATACTCGTTTTATAAAAAAATTATATGATCAATACACTAGCCAATGCTCCCCGGAAGTAAAGATTCACCTTTTTGGATTTTCCCAAGGTTGTGCCACCCAATGCCGATGGGTCATGCGGGAATTTCCGAAATTTGATACTTTGATACTTTGGGCAGGAAGACTACCAGAGGATTTGGATTATACGCCGTACACCGATTATTTTGCTGCCAAAGATATTTATTTCATCTATGGACATGAAGATCAATTTCTAAATCAGAAATTTGTAGATTGGCAAACAAACTTTGCGAAGGAACAAAAAATTAGTTACGAGACCATCACTTTTGAAGGGAAGCATGTGATTGATCGGAAAGTACTTAGAGAAGTTAGCAAAAAATTAAGTTAACAAGTTATCAAAAATGAATCGAGACGATAATTGCTAACTTGTTAACTTTATAACTTGTTCATCTTATCAATGAATTCGGTCTCCCCGAACCACTAAGTTATCCATAATCGTAGCTTCATGATCCAAATATTCTTGCCAACGAATTTTTACTTTTTCTTCTCCACCATAATGTTTAGCAAGATCTAAAAACAAGCGATAATGGCCAGCTTCAGAAATCATAAATTTATGGTAAAACTCTTTTAAGTCATCATCATTGATGTGTAATGAAAGCAATCGAAAACGTTCGCAGCTTCTCGCTTCTATCATGGCGTTTACCAGTAAGCGTTCCACCAATCGATTTTCAGGGCTTCCTCCTTTTTGTTCAAATTTCAAAAGCTCATTCACGTATTCATCCTTTCTTTGTCTCCCAAGCTTTAGTCCCCGCTTATCCATCTCCTGAAGTACCAACCTAAAATGCCCCCACTCTTCCGTTACGATCGGAGCCAATTCTCTGACCATTCTTTCTCTCTCTGGATTCTGTTGAATCAACGTGATGCAAGAAGTCGTTGCTTTCTGCTCACAAAAAGCATGATCCGTTAGAATTTCCGCTAAATCTTTTTCTGCTAAATCTACCCATCTTGGGTCTGTTGGTAATTTTAATCCTAGCATGTTTTTTTATTTATTTTAAAATTCGTTTTTAATGGCAACAAAGTGATCAAGTCTTTAAGTAGCCAAGTGGTCAAGAACCTTTCGCCCTTGACCACTTGATTTTTTGTTCACTTATCCACTTGCTAACTTATTAACTTGCTAACTTACTCTACTTTCCTTCAAGGCATTTAAACTGATCTAAAAAGAAGTCCATTTCATAAATCTCGTAATCCTCATAACCTGAACTCCAAACAATCCGCAGTTTATCTACTTCACTATTCTTTAATTTCTTTTCATCTCCTGAACTGATTAGATATTGTGCTCGGTAAGAAACGCTACCGTCCAATGGATTCTCTATCCCCATATTGGTTTTAGTATTCCCCATTTTGACATTATCGCCATTGAGTAATTTCACATTGATCGTTCCACCTTTTTCTAAAATACCATACTCTCGTTGAGCCGTTTTAGAAGCAATCGTAATGTTCAAAGTCAAAAACTTCAATCCTCCACTTAAAGAAGAAACATACCCAGTACAAGTGATATAATCTTGGTCTTTGTAAACACTTCTAAGTTCTTCATTGGTATAAGTAAAGAGTAATTGCTTTGCAACATCTTTTCTCTTTTTACCACTAAATTCATCAATCCCATCAAAAGTCAATTGACATTCTACACTTGGTGGATTAAGCAAAACATCTTTTTCTCGATTGTATTTTGCAAAAGAAGCATTACTCTGGACATTCGTATGGAAAACAGGAACAGGCTTTTTGGTATTCACTTTTTTCGATTCAGAAGCAATGACCTTCTCTACATCATCTACTTCTCTAGCAGGCATTTCATCAGGAAACATACCTACTGCATTTTGTTCGGCCAATCTCGCTTCATTCTTTAAAGTGTGGTATAATTCATATTTCTGCAATGCTTTCAATCGCTCTTCAGCATTCATCGCCATCATTTTCGAAGCCGCTTTAGCTTTCTTCGAAGCTTTTTTCAAATTGCTCTTAGCTTTCTTTTCTGCTTTTTTAGCTTTCTTCAATCGATCCTTGATTTCTTGAATTTCATCATCAAAGTAATCTCCACTTGCTTCCGCTTCTTTCAACTCATCTTCAATGACTAGTTTTTCATATTGCGCCTCTTCTGCAATCCGAACCGCATTTGTTTCTTCTGCTGCTGCGATCTCTGCAATCTGTATTGCGATTTTTAAATCTTCATCAGTGTATACTTCTTCAGCAACAACTTCAGCATCAGGGGTACCTCGCTTAGTCATCTTTTCAATATCCGCATCTTCAGCATACCTCCATGAACCATCAGGAAAAACAATAATCTTCTCTCCCGTTTCATTGGTTGTAATTTGCTGTGCATTAAGCGTCGGTGCGACCATTAATGCAATAACAAACATGATATAAAAGTTTAGATTTTTCATACTCGATTCCTATTTTCGGATTTTTAATATATCTCTAATATTAGGCTTGAATTTTTTTTGGCTTAAAAGATTGATTCAAACTACATTAATAATGCTATTTTTACGCTAAAAAGTATTGATAAACGACTGCTTATCAATTTTTTAACATCACTTTTGATACCCATTTTTTCATTAAAAGATGCAGATTGAACCGCAAAATTACACAAAAGCCTTGATTTGTTTTAGAATGGCGGTTGAAATTGATTATAAGAACTAGTTTTTTTTTAAAAGCTTAATTATATTTTCATGAAGATCAAACTCATTTATTGCTTATCCTTAGTCCTTTTATTAAGCGCTTGCACTATGCCAAATGAACAACCGACTTCTACTAATGGAAAGCCTTCACAGAACGCTCCTTTTGTTGCAAAAACAATTAGCGTCAACTATCCGTCTACTGCAAAAGATACTTCCATATCGGACGATTATCATGGTACGATTGTTCCGGACCCTTATCGATGGTTGGAGGATGATCATTCTGAAGTCACTAAAAATTGGGTTAAAGCAGAAAACCATGCTACTTTTTCTTATCTCGATGAGATTCCATATAGAGATGCAATTGAAGAAAGATTGGAAAAAATGTGGAACTATGAACGCTACTCTACTCCATTCAAAGAAGGTGGTAAATATTATTATTTTAAAAATAATGGTCTTCAAAATCAAAGTGTGTTGTATGTTCAAGATGATCTTGACGGAGTTTCAAGGACCGTACTTGATCCTAATAAATTTTCTGCTGATGGTTCGTCTTCTTTGGGAGGATATTCTTTTTCAAAAGAAGGAGACTTTCTGGCTTACGAAGTTTCAGAAGGTGGTTCAGATTGGAGAACCATTTACGTCAAGGATTTAAACAATAATAAAATACTGGAAGACAAAGTAGAATGGTGTAAATTTTCTTCTATTGCCTGGTTCAAAGATGGCTTCTTTTATAGCCGATATCCGGAGCCTTCTGAGGAAGAAGCACTCAAAGGTAGAAATCAATTTCATCAGGTTTTTTATCATAAATTAAAAACACCTCAATCCGAAGATCAACTAATTTTTGCTGACCGAGGAAATCCTAATCGTGGTTTTTACACCAGTACAACTGATGATGAAAAATTCCTGATCATTTCTATTTGGGAGAACACTAGTGGAAATGCTTTATACTTTAAAGACCTTTCAAATCCGAATTCAGAATTCATTTCAATCGTTGATGATCTTGAAAATGACTTTAATTTTGTTGGAAATATCGACAAGAGATTATTGATCATGACCAATCACAAAGCGGACAACAATCGACTAATTTCGATTAGTACTGATATCCCTGAAGAAGGATATTGGGAAGAGATCATTCCAGAATCTAAAGATAAATTATCCACCGTAAATTTGATTGGTGGAAAAATCATTGCCAACTATATTCATAATGCCTCAAGTAAAATTAGCATTTTTGATTTAAAAGGGAAATTAGAAAAAGACCTCGAACTACCAAGTATTGGAACGGTTGAAGGATTTAGTGGTAAGAAAAAAGATCCACTAGCTTTCTATTCTTTTACGACTTTTAATAGTCCAACGACCATTTACTCCATTAATCTGGAATCTGGTGAAAATAAAATTTTCAAAAAGCCAGAGATAGACTTTGATTCTGATAAATATGAAACCAAACAAGTCTGGTACAAAAGCTATGACGGTGAAGAAATCCCCATGTTTATCACCCATAAAAAAGGTTTAAAACTTGATGGTAAACGCCCTACGCTTCTTTATGGCTATGGTGGTTTTGACATCAGTATCTTACCAGGTTTTAATACCACACGTTTGAATCTTGCACCGATTATTTTAGAAAATGATGGTGTTTTTGCAGTAGCAAATATTCGTGGTGGTGGAGAGTTTGGTAAAAAATGGCATGAAGCAGGTACCAAAGAAAAGAAGCAAAATGTCTTCAATGATTTTCATGCTGCTGCTGAATATTTGATGGATAAAAAATATACTTCAAATCAAAAACTAGCTATTTATGGCCGTTCAAATGGCGGACTACTCGTCGGTGCCTGTATGACGCAAAGACCTGATTTGTATAAAGTAGCACTGCCAGCTGTTGGTGTACTCGATATGCTGAGGTATGATAAATTCACGATTGGTCGAGCATGGGGAAATGATTACGGATTAAGTGAAAACCAAGATGCTTTTGATTATCTTTCCGCTTATTCTCCAGTACACAATGTAAAAACTCAAGCTTATCCGGCAACGATGATTACGACTGCAGATCATGATGACCGGGTTGTTCCTGCTCATAGTTTTAAATTTGCAGCTACACTTCAAGCACATCATAATGGTGACCAACCGGTATTGATTCGAGTCGAAAGTAGTGCTGGCCATGGTGCGGGAAAACCAACTTCTAAAAAAATTGAGGAAGCAGCTGATATTTTAAGTTTTACTTTGTATAACTTTGGCGAAAATGTAGTCTATGAATATGAGGTCAAGCAATAGAAAATATTCGGAGTGAGTGATTTAAAGAATTGGTAATGACTGAACAGCAAATAAATAAATGACAATTCCCTGGTTTGAAATAGGATTTTTGCCCATCAGAATTTGGGACATTTTAGATATTCTCATCGTAGGATATCTGATCTACCAATTGTACAAACTACTAAGGGGGAGCATCGCTTTCAACATCTTCATTGGGATGATTTTAGTGTACATTGTATGGTGGATGGTTCGCTTGTTACAGATGGATTTATTGAGTCAACTATTGACCCAATTTGTTAGTGTCGGCGTACTCATGCTTCTTATTGTATTCCAACCGGAAGTAAGACGTTTTTTATTGATCCTAGGAAATACGACGTTAAAACAGCAATCAAATTTTATTGCAAGATTGCTTAACCGCCCAACCATCAATGAAGAAGAATTACAGGATAATGTAAAAGCGATTAAAAATTGTTTGATCCGATTGAGTGAAAAGAAAACAGGCGTGCTCATCGTCGTAGCGAGTAATTTAAATCTTGGATTTTTCGGCGGTTCAGGAGTTAAGATCGATGCCAATATCAGCCAACCATTATTAGAAAGTATTTTCCATAAAGAAAGCCCTCTACATGATGGTGCAGTTGTGATTAATCATAATAAAATTCATTCTGCAAGTGTCGTTTTACCTTTATCGTCAAATGAGAACCTTCCAAAAAGTGCAGGCCTAAGACATAGAGCAGCAGTAGGTGTAACAGAGAATACTGACGTTGCAGCTTTTATCGTTTCTGAAGAAACAGGTGGCTTATCTTATGCTTATGATGGAAAATTGAAATGGAAAATTACGCGTAAAAAGTTAGAGGAATTATTGATTAAACATTTCAAAGAAGAGGATGATTGATTTCAGGAGTGAGGAAAGTATTTACTCATTTAATAATTCGCTCATTTCTATTTTGTCATTCAAAAGTCTACAGTAGTTTAGTCGATACAATTAATTTTTATTATAATGCATATCCAAAGGATCGAGGAATTTCAAATCAGCGAATCTGTTCATCAGCAGATCAATACGCTATTGAATAATACTTTCGGTGATTACTATTTGGAAAGATCTTATTACAAACAACTTCCAACTTTTCGTTATCTAGCATGGGAAGGTGAGCAGCTCATTGCTCATATGGCAGTGGAACATCGAAACATCAACGTCGGAGAAGTGCTTTCCAAAATATTTGGTGTGGTTGATCTATGTGTAGATAAAACATTTCAATCAAAAAACATTGCATCTTCTATTTTAAAAGAGCTAGAAGATTTAGGCACTCAACATCAAATCGATTTCATTGTATTAATTGCTCAGAATCATGAGGTCTACGAAAAAAATGGTTTTACCGTAGAGAATAATACTTGCCGTTGGTTGATGATTAATGGAAATCAAACACTTGGCGTCGGCCATAGAAGAATCGAAGAATGTCTGATGGTAAAACCCATCAATGATAAAAAATGGAATTCCGGTCTGATTGATTTTCTTGGACATATTTTCTAAGCCCTCCCCTTCTCTACATCAAAAACACTTTAAGCCAGTTACTTTACAAAAAAATTATCCTATTTATCTTAACTTTAAACAAAGAGATAAATAATATCTTCATCAAAGCATTTATTATGAAAACTAAAAACCTACTCCTCTTTCTAGGATTCTTTTTTTATTTTATGCCCTCATCTTCCGCATGTGATTGCATACCTACTTCTTTTTGTGAAGTTGCAAATAGCAATAATTTCGCCATTGCTTTTAAAGGTAAAGTCATTGGCGAAGTATTCTATAGTGAAAACAATATCGCCATCTATGTCGAAGTAGAAAAAGTATATAAAGGAAATGCTAACATTACCGATGTCATCAAACTTTACGGAGGTACAGCGACTTCACTTTGTCAAATAGATCTGATTACACAATTCCCTATTGGCACAGAAATGATTGCAGCAGTTTCAGGTGATGATCTAATTACCAACCCGGATGCTGCAAACGAAGACTATTGGGAATCGAGTACTATTGCTTGTAGTTTTGTAAACCTTACTTTAGAAAACAATAATGTCATGGGTTCTATCGCTCCTGGATTGTCTATTTATGCTTTTGAAAATTTTGAAAAAGATTTCGCCAATTGCAGCTCTTTAAACAAAGGCATTGATAAGGTAATTTGTGATGAAAATAATTTACTCATTTATCCTAACCCTGTTTTCAATGATAATATTTTTGTAGTCTCCAGATACTTTGGAAATACAATTAAGCAAATCAATATTTATTCCTCAGATGCAAGATTGGTTAAAACTTTAAATAGAACTGATCATGAAATTGCTAAAAATATAAATTTAAGTGAACTGGGAGGAGGTGTTTACATGATCGAATTTATTGCGGAAGATGGAGTAATGTGTACAAGAAAATTTTTAATTTATTAATATTTATGTCAGGTAATTTTTTAAAACAAATCTTACTAACGTCCCTCTTTTTACTTGCACTGCCCCCTAATTTAGTAGCATGCAGTTGCACTGGAATTACATTTTGCGAATTAGTCCATCGGTCATATTTCGCAATTGCTTTCAAAGGAGAAGTCATAGACAATGTTGAATATGATGATGGAAATGTAGCCATTTATATTGCAATTGAAAAAGTGTATCGAGGAGATAACTCAGTCACAGATACTATCAAGCTTTATGGAAGTCAAGCCTCTTCAGTTTTGTGCGAATTTGATGTTGTTTCAAAATTTCCAATTGGTACAGAAATGATTGCCGCTGTTGGACGAAGCTCCCAAACAATCACAAATCCTGATGCAGCAACGGAAGATTATTGGGAAGTCAAAACTAGCCCTTGTATTTTTGTTAATCTCCAAATTTCAAATGGAAATGTAAACGGGGCTGTTGCTCCTGAAATTATGGAATATGCTTTTGACGAATTTGAAGAAAATTTTGATGATTGCATTTCAATTAATAGTGATTTAAAGAAAATTAAATGTTCTGAAAATAATTTATTGGTTTTTCCAAATCCTACTTTTGATGGAAACGTCAATTTAATTTCTAACTTTTTCGAAAATTCAATCGCTCAAATAAATGTATATGCTAGCAATGGCAAATTTGTAAAAACAAGAAAT
Source organism: uncultured Saprospiraceae bacterium (assembly GCA_937921595.1). GTDB lineage: Bacteria > Bacteroidota > Bacteroidia > Chitinophagales > Saprospiraceae > JAHDHW01. The sequence goes on along the minus strand of CAKZTD010000231.1, from coordinate 2,678 downwards.
CACCTAGATATCGGGTTTTCCAATAATATCAGCCTAAGTCAATTACCCAAAGGTGTCCATGTTTTAGAAATCATCAGCAAAGACGATCAAAAATGTTATCGAAAAATATTGGTTTTATAATTACAATTATGACAACGAAAAATCTACTTTCCTTTTTAATAATTCTTTTCTCTTTGTCTTTTCACAACAGTTATGCTCAGGGTTGGGAAAAAATCTTTGTTCATAACTTCGGATTCGGAAAAGGTTTTGACGTTATAGAATCTTCTGATGGAGGATATCTGATGGTTGGCGAAATCGATCTCCCAACAGGCGCTCCTCGACATCACATCTGGTTGGTCAAAACAGATACTGATGGCAATGAACTCTGGTCTAAGGTTTATAATTACTACAATATCGGATATCAAGAAGGCCGATCTTTGATCGAAACGATGAATGGTGATTTATTGATTATCGGATCGAATAACAACAAGGCAAGTGTTCTAAAGACAAATGCTCAGGGAGATTCGTTGTGGACGCAGGATTTTGGTGGAAATGGGTTTAACGTTTTTCAAGATATTATTGAAGATGAATCAGGAAATTTTGTGATGGTTGGAAGGTATCAAAGTGAAATCGGTAGTAACCTCCACGAAGCTTTTGCGATGGGGATGAATGCAGAAGGTGATAGTTTGTGGTCGCATCGTTTTTATGAGTCCTCTTCTTCAAATATTTCTGCTTACGATGTCAATAAAATTCCACCTAATCAGTTTTTAATTACTGGAAAAAAAGAAGGTCAAGGCTTTACTTTAATATTAGATCCGCTTGCTCCCAATCCAATTATTTGGGACAACATTTATGCTTTGAGTACTGAATATTTATTGTATAGTGGTATTGTAAACCCTACTGACGATTCAAAATTATTACTTGGTGGTTCGTCTTTAGGCATTGCTGGCTATACACCTAACTTAATTAGCGTCGACGCTAGTAATGGAGATTTTCTAAATGAAGTCTCTTTTACTTCTGTAAACCCAGGAGCAATTGTCGATATCAAATCGACTAGCGATAATGGATTTATTATTACAGGATCTAATGTTGAATTCTGGGATCAAAACTTGCAAAACATTGGTTTTGTTTCAAAATTCAATGCTGACCAAGAAATAGAATGGGAATTTATTTTTGAAGACAGTCTTCATAAACAAGGTGCCGCAGTTTATCAAACAACAGATGGTTCTTATCTCATTGCTGGTAGTCATCAAAATGGAATGTTTTTAAAAAAGATCGCTGCTTCGTCTACACCTGTAAATGAAATTTCTGATAAATCTTTTGATGTAAGAATATATCCGAATCCAGTTTCTAAAAATCTTAGTATTGAAATTCCTGATGATTATAGGAATGCTAATCTTTGGATCAATATTCTTGATAATAGTGGCAAACAAATATTTAAAACAAAGATTGATCAACAAGTGGAGGAAATTAATATTGATCACCTTCCATCAGGAATTTATTTTTATAAAATCTCAAATACGAATCGTCAATTATCTAGTGGTAAAATTGTGATTCATTAATAATAAATGATTGACCAAAACCCGTCTCATGAACTTGCCTCAATACTAGGTATTGGGTTTAGCCTTCGCCAAACAAAATTCTTATGTGCCATATGTGGTAATAAAAACCATTTTGATGTCTTACCACATAAGTATGAAATACTTCTCTCTTCGAGTGAAATATTCTTTCTAATCAATCCTAAATTAAAACTAAAATTAGTTCGTCCAAATACTTTAGTATGATTAAAAATCAACTAAGTTCCTTTTGTAATATTACTTAATTATATTTGCGGTACATTTCAAAATTAAATCAATAAAACCATCCATGAAAAAAGTCCTAGAATATCATAAAGCGAACAAAGAAAGATACCTCGAAGAATTGTTAGACCTTCTTCGGATACCTTCAATCAGTGCAGATCCAGTTTACAAAAAAGATGTCATTAAAACTGCGAAAGCAGTTGCCAAGTCTTTAAAAAAAGCAGGAGCCGATAAAGTAGAAGTTTGTGAAACCAAAGGTTATCCAATCGTCTACGGTGAAAAAATAATCGATAAAAACTTACCGACTGTTTTAGTCTATGGCCACTACGATGTACAACCACCAGATCCATTAGAACTTTGGGACTCCCCTCCTTTCGAGCCAGTCATCAAAAAAACAAAAGCACATCCTCAAGGTGCCATCTTTGCCAGAGGTGCTTGTGATGATAAAGGTCAAATGTATATGCATGTCAAAGCCTTTGAAGCGATGAATAAAACCAAATCATTACCTTGTAATATCAAGTTTATGATCGAAGGTGAAGAAGAAGTTGGTTCCAGTAACCTCGGACCGTTTTGCAAAAAGAATAAAAAACGTTTGGATTGTGATGTCGTTTTGGTTTCCGATACTTCGATCATATCTAATAAAGTCCCTTCCGTGACGACAGGACTTAGAGGATTGAGTTATTTAGAAGTTGAGGTGACTGGTCCTAATAGAGATTTGCACTCTGGTGTTTATGGTGGAGCCGTTGCAAATCCAATCAATGTATTGAGCAAAATGATTGCTTCTCTTCATGATAAAAACAACAAGATCAATATTCCTGGTTTTTATAATGATGTAGAAATCGTTTCTAAAAAAGAAAGAAAAGCGATGAACGAAGCGCCATTCAGTTTGGCAGCTTACAA
>CAKZTD010000230.1 GCA_937921595.1 uncultured Saprospiraceae bacterium | reverse complement strand
TCGGCTAACAATCCATTCGTCGTTAGTCTCGACCATTGTCTCTAGCTCAGCATTTGTCAAAACATAGTCCGGTACATAACCATGAACCCCTGTTATTGCTGCTAGTTTTCTTGCCATAGTAGAAAGATTTGATTTTGTCCCTTTTCTAAAAGTGTGTGTAATATTTTGAGAAAGTAGAACTTGCTCAGGCTGCAATGATAAGGAAATCCCCTGTTTCATTCATTATATAAAGGTACTTTTCCATGCTATAATTCTATTTTTTGTTATAATTTTCAAAACCAACTAGTACTGACAACAATTTTTTTATCAAAAAAATCTTGCCCAATCACATACTTTTTGAATACTAAAAACGGTTTTATAATACATATATAAACTATATTTAATCAATAAACACCTTCTAAACAGTAAATTACTGCTCAAAAACTTTCTACACAAAGCATCTAGCTGAATATCAACGAATTATATTATTATTTAATGTATGTGGTATCATATTTGTAATGTTTATAATATAACAAAACAAACATACAGAGGAGAAAACTAAGGTCAATAGTCCCCTATCTTTAGTTTCCCTAATATTTTTTAACAAAGAGTTGTAAAAATGAGTTTGACGAATTAACAATCGGTCATTCTAAAAGACAGCTTTTAATTAATTCTTTGGATATGAAGACGAGATGGTTTTTCATTTTAATGGTATTACCTTTTATGGTAACCGCAACACCTAATAAGGTGGAATTCTTTATGGGAAATTTGAATGCTGCAAAAAATCTTGCTGCACAAGAAGGGAAATTATACTTCGCAGAATTTTCAGCGAGCTGGTGTGCTCCCTGCCGAATACTAGAAGAAACAACTTTTACGGATCCTCAGGTTATTGATTATATTTCAAAAAACTATATCCCTGTAAAAATAGATATTGATGACTTTGATGGTATTGCTATGAAACAGGTTTATAATGTAAGAACAATCCCGACGATTATTGTTTTTAACTCATTTGGACAGGTGCTTGAAAAATATGAGCAATCACTTCCTACATCTAAAATGCTTGAGCTTTTAAAAAAGCATAATCTTCCTGAAAATCGAGTACGATCTGTGAGCCAATCTAGTGCTACACCTCAGGTCGCTGTTTCCATGAATACAATGATGGAATCGTCAATACCTGTTAGTAATAATTCAAATAATTCGCCAATAGTCAGAGAGTCGCACTCTCCAATGAAAGCATCGAATACAGTTTCTCGTCCAGATAAAAAACCGGTGACTCCTATTAAAGTTGATCCTAGCCCAAGTCCTATTTCAAATCCAAGTTCGAGACCAAGTCCAGCTCCAAATAAAGCAATCCCTCAAGGCGATGGTTTATATAGATTTGAAGTTCGACATCAAGCATCCAAAGGGTATAGTGTACAGATTGGGGCATTTAAAGAATATGGGAATGTGCTCCGAGAAGTAGCCAGAGTTCAAGATGATTTTGACCAGCCTATTATTGTTAATATTTTACGCACTGGAAATCATTCTGTTTATAAAATTATGATTGGTGACTTTCCTAAACGCCACGAAGCGATTGCTTATCAAAAGCAGATGAAACAACAGGGTTTGGAAGGTGTGATTAAGGATTTGTCTACGATGAAGTAAAGAAGCATAGTTTTTAAGTTTACTAAACTTTGAAAGTTTAGTAAACTTAAAAACTTAGACTTACCTTTGGGAAAAAACAAATCATGCCTTCTATTCTAATTCAAAACATAAAATTACTTACCCAAGTTCGAAAAACTGTAGAGCCTTTAAAAGGTGCCGAAATGCGCGATCTTCCTGGATTAAAAAACGCATGGCTACTCATTGACAATCAAAAGATTAAGGATTTCGGAACGATGGATACTTGTCCTGACAATGCCGACGAGGTCATTGATGCAACAGGACGTCTGGTACTTCCGAGCTGGTGTGATTCTCATACCCACCTTGTTTATGCAGGTAGTCGGGAAGGAGAATTTGTTGATCGAATCAATGGATTGAGTTATGAAGAAATTGCGAGACGTGGAGGAGGAATTTTAAACTCTGCAGCAAGATTACAAGACACTCCTGAAGAAGAACTTTTTGAGCAAGCAAGTCTTCGTTTGGAAGAAATCCAATCTTATGGGACAGGAGCAGTTGAGATTAAAAGCGGTTATGGTTTAAATACAGAAGCAGAGTTAAAAATGCTTAGGGTCATTCGTCGACTTAAGGAAAAGTCCAAGGTAGCAATCAAAGCTACTTTTCTTGGAGCACATGCTTTGCCCCTTAAATATAAAGCAGATAGAAATGCTTATCTCGATTTATTGATCGATGAAATGTTGCCAAAAATTGCTGACCAAGGATTAGCAGATTACATTGATGTCTTTTGTGAAAAAGTAGCTTTCTCAGTTGAAGAAACAGAGCAAGTAATGGAAGCCGGAGCGAAGTATGGTTTGAAACCAAAAATTCATACCAATCAGTTTAATTGTATGGGCGGTATCCAAGCATCGGTAAAACATGGAGCAATTTCAGTTGATCACCTCGAAGTGATTAATGAGGAAGAGATTGACTGTTTATTGAATTCAAATACAATCGGCACTTTATTACCTTCGGCGCCATTTTTTATAAACGATCATTATCCTCCAGCTCGACAAATGTTGGATGCGGGAATGGCTGTTGCTCTCGCTACAGATTTCAATCCTGGATCAACACCATCTGGACGAATGCCATTTGTCTTGTCTTTGGCTTGTATCAAAATGCGGATGTCTCCTGAAGAGGCTGTGAATGCCGCGACGGTGAACGGCGCTTTTGCTATGGAATTGGGAAGTACTCATGGAAGTATTGCTAAAGGAAAAGTGGCTAATGTTTTTATTACAAAACCGATTTCTTCGGTGGCTTTTATTCCTTATTCTTTTGGAAGTGACCTGGTGGATCAAGTGATTTTACAAGGAAGCCTAATATAATAGAATAAGTTAGCACAGGAACAAATAAGCAATTACAGCATTCTTGGTTAATTGCTAACTGAACTGAATTTTACGCATGCTAATAATTATGTGACCTTCTGCGCCTTCTATGGTAAATTATTTTTTTTGAACCACTTAAGTCACATAAGAACACAATAGAATAGAATTTCAATTTTCTTCGGAAATTGAAAAGTGATTACAACGAGAGTTAGGCTTGCATAAAAGCCTGTTAATAACCTGTTCCATTGATATCTTGCTCTTCTTTCTTCTGCTATCTATCTGACAAAGCTGTAGAATGCTTGTTAAATGCCAGTATTAATGGAAATATTAGCCTATTTTTACATAAGTGTTAGCCGCATTTTTACCCATCTATGGAGCAATAATCTCTAAGAAAAGCCAGTTAATATTTAGTGCTCAGCTTCTCAAAAAATTTGGAACTAACTTTGTAATATTAAAATCATTGTTAATCTGAGCTTTCAGGCTCATTTTACAGGATTTAACAAACATATGAACAGAGTTTTTTATTAAAAGAAGAAGTAATATTCTTTGATTTCACTTCTCTGGTCTATTTTTGCCGGAATTTTAACACAGATGTATAAACACCTATTTTTCAATAGGTCAGACAAAAAATTGTTGCTATTATGATAAGACGCATCATCCCACTTACTCTATTTATTTTCATTGCTACTTTTGCGATTGCTCAGGCACCGAAGACAATTAAAATTGAAACAGCAAATAATCCAAACTTAGTTGTTGCTTGTCCTCCTGGAGCAAATCCAGATGCAGGTACCTCAAGTCAAACGCTTTTTCCTAATGCTCAATCAAATGATGTCTTATTCCTTTGCTTAGGAGACTCCTTGGATATTCAGCATTTTGGCGGTGATTTAAGTGGCGATCCACAACCTATTTCGGCTCCTGGTTTCAGTTATGTATTTTATACATGCGCTCCTACTAATGCAGGACCAACTTCAAACGATATATTAAATGACCCATGTCACTTGGTAATCACACCTGGAATGGTAACAGCAGTTCAATCAGGTGTAGATATAGATGGGAATGCGACCTTTTTTAATCAAGGACAAATTCAAAATGTTTTAAATGGTGGCTCTCCAATGACTGTCACCTACGCCCCTGTTACCTTAGATGATTTTGCAGCTTTCGGTTTCGATCCAGATCCTAATACAGGAGAAAGCGGCCCTTGTATTAATGTTAATACTTCAGATGCTTTCACAGTTACCTATTTAAATGCCATCGACGGTACTAACATCAATACTTCTGTTAATGGAAATTGTACTGGATCATTTACAGTGACTGGAGGTTTACCAGAGCTTGATGCCAGTACTTATACAAATGTTTCTATAACATTAAGTACCGACCCAAGTGTTGAAGCAGATATTGATGGTGCAAATTTCACACATAATGATGTAATAGAATTTACAGTTCCTCAATCAGGAACTTATAATGTAGTTATAGAAGATGACAAAAGTTGCGCTGCAAACTTTACCATCGATATGGGATCTTGTCAAGATGTTGTATTTATTGGTGGAGATGAATTTGCAAATCCAGCAAGTACCATCTGTGTACCGATTACAGTAAATAACTTCACGGATGTAAGTTCTTTTCAATATACGATCTCTTGGGACCCTGCAGTTTTACAACTAGCAAGTAATGGTCCTCCTGATGTGAATACCTCAGGAGCTTTAGCTGATATGCAATTCGGTTTACCACCAGTACCAGGAAATGCTTTAACCGTAAGTTGGTTTGATGCAACATTTATTGGTGAATCCTTGGCCAATGGAACCGAAATATTCGAGTTATGTTTTGATGTTATAGGTGCGGCAGGAAGTAGTTCTCCGATAACCTTCTCAGGTGACTTGACACAAATCGAAGTACTCGGCCCTGATCCAAATAATGGTACTAATCTACAGCCGCTTGGTTTTAATGGATCTAATGGATCTGTTACAGTTGCGGGTAATATTGTTTTGACCTTTACCAGTTGTAGTTCCTTATCTGGTTTTGCAGACGTAGGAACATTTACGGTGAATGCTGCTGGAGGAATTCCTCCATATTCTTTCACTTGGGTAAATACAATGGACGCATCGATCTTTGGATCAGATGGTATCTTTACAAGTGGAGGAAGTGCAACGATTGGTGATAATTCTCCTGCTGGAGATATTCCATTACCTCCAGGTACTTACGAGATAACTTTGACGGATAATAATGGCGATATGCAAATTGCCAATGTAGAAATTTTTGATGTTGCTCCTTTAGGAGTTTCAATAAATGGCGTAGATCCAACTTGTGCAAACACGCCTGATGGGATGATGGAACTTGATAATCTACCTTTAGATGGAGTTGCTCCTCATACAATTGTTTGGTCGACTATGGATATGAATGTAAATTCAATAACAGGTTTATTACCAGGTGTATATTCTGTAACGGTCACTGATGCTGCTGGTTGTTCCAGAATCGATCAAGATCAATTGAATGCATCTGCAATCATTATAGACACCGTTAGTTTACAACATGTAACTTGTAATGGTCCCGGAAATGATGGAGCGATCATCGTATCAGCTTCAGGAGGAGTAATTAATCCAGGAAGTGATTATGATTATGCTTGGGATAATGCAGCTGTTGGTCCTAATGCTGGAAACTTAATACCAGGAACCTATTGTGTTTCTGTAACCGATGATAATAATTGTCAAGTTGTACAATGTATAGATATAAATGCCCCGTCGCCTCCAGTTGTTGTAAGCTGGGATTCGGTAACGGTCTCTTGTCCTACTGATATGGATGGTTCATTAACTGTCAATGCTGATGAAGGAAATTCAGCTATTGATTCCTATACTTGGGATCCGGCTCAGCCCGGAGCTGACGAAACGATTACAGGACTTGGTCCTGGAACTTATTATGTAACGATTACTGCTGTAGATGGATGCTTCGTTGTAGATTCTGCTACCTTGTTTGCACCAACACCTTTAGTAGTCGATTCTACAGCTTTTGTTATTCCTAATTGTCCTGGCGATAATAATGGATC
>CAKZTD010000229.1 GCA_937921595.1 uncultured Saprospiraceae bacterium | reverse complement strand
ATAAAGCCGATCCACTCTAGCCAGAATCGTAGTATCATCGTAATGATCAGACCAATTAATATGGCTTTATAATTTTTTAATATCGAGTTCATAGTTCAAAAATACAGAGGTTTTAGGCAGTACACAATTAGTTTGACGAACGGGTCTCGAAAGTACATAAACTGATGTTTTTTTTAGTTGAACAGAGTTTGACGTTTTTTAGAAAGGGTATGTATCGAAAATGGTTGGGTAGGTCATTCTTATTAGGGAGTGCTGGCAAAGGTGGATAGTTTTGATTTTGAAAATGATATTGTTGTATAAACAAATATAAATTCAGTAGACAAGTTACAAACTTGTCATTATTTATAACTTCCAAGTTATAGTCTCCTATCGTCAACTTAAACTTGGAAGAGTACCTATTTTTTTTGAACTAGCAATAAAGCTGATAAAACCTTAGTAAAATGAATATACTAAAAATAGAAAACCTTTCGAAGACTTATCCTAATGGTGTAAAGGCTTTAGACCAAGTTTCATTAAGCATAAAAAACGGGATGTTTGGTTTACTCGGGCCGAATGGTGCTGGCAAATCAACCTTAATGAAAACAATCGCAACTTTGCAAGAACCTTCGGAGGGGAAGATATTTTTTAATGGTCAAAACATCGTTGATCATCCGGAAGTAATTCGAGATAAGCTGGGATATTTGCCTCAGGAGTTTGGGGTGTATCCAAAAATTTCTGCGGAGCATTTATTGGATCATATTGCTACTTTGAAAGGAGTGATTAATCGGGTCGAACGTAAAGATCAGATCGATGCTTTATTGCAACAAACGAATTTATATGCTCATCGTAAAAAATCAGTGGCGACCTTTTCGGGAGGGATGCGTCAGCGTTTTGGCATTGCGCAAGCACTCTTGGGCAATCCGCAAATCATTATCGTCGATGAGCCAACTGCGGGTTTAGATCCTGAGGAAAGAAATCGTTTTTTAAATCTGCTGAGTGAAATTGGAGAAAATGTTATTGTAATTCTTTCTACACATATCGTCGAAGATATTCGAGACCTCTGTTCAAACATGGCGATCCTAGGAACTGGAAAAATTATTAGTCAAGGCAATCCTGCGGAATTGACGAATGAATTGGAAGGTAAGATATGGAGAAAGATTGTTCCTAAGACTTCTGTTGCTGCTTATAAAAATTCTTTCCAAGTCATTTCGTCTCGCTTATTTTCTGGAAAAACTCAGGTTAAAATTTTGTCGGAGCAACAACCGGAAGCTGGCTTTGAACTGGTATCTCCGGATTTGGAGAATGTGTATTTCTGGAAGTTGTTGGAAGAGGAAGTTTGATAAAATCAAACTAATTCAAGTTATAGATGATCCAGTGGACAAGTTACAAACTTGTCTTTATTTGCAACTTTCAAGTTACAACCTCCTAACGTCGGCTTTAAACTTATAAGAGTGTCCTGGATCATTGAGTCTGAAGACAGGAAAGATCGGTGAGCCATTTTCACACATCAAAAAACCAAGAAAATTAGATCAAAAAAATAAATCCATGTTTAAAAATCTATACCTTTTTGAATGTTCGTATCAATTGAAGCAACGCTTCTTTATTGGTTTTTCATTTATCTTTTTGTTCTTCGGATTTTCGGTTGGAAAAAACGGACATTTATTGGAGCATCAAATAATAAACTCATCTTATCAGATCAGTTTTAACATGGCTTTACTTAGCCTGGGTTCTGTATTTGCGATTATGTTTTTTGCGATAAGTGGAATGCTCCGAGATCAGCAATATAAATTTGAATCGATTATTTATTCCACTGCTATAAAAAAGTCTACCTTCTTTTTTAGTCGATTTTTGGGAACGCTTAGTTTTAGTTTAATTGTTTTTAGTTTTTCTATGCTAGGTTTCATTGGAGGGAATTTAGCTTCCGATATAAGTGCTGAACGATTGGCTGATTTTCAATTAAGCCACTTTTTATGGACTTGGCTTATTATTATTCTACCCAATATTTTTATCTGCACTTCGATTATTTTTTCGGTTAGTGCTTTGAGTAAAAATAATATTTCAACTTATGTCTGCGCCATTTTCATTTATGCGCTTTACATGATTTGTGCTATCTTTTTAAACTCTCCCCTACTGGCCAATTCCGTTCCTCCTTCTCCTGACAATTTGGTGTGGGCAGCTTTGGCAGACCCTTTTGGGCTTTCTGCATTTTTCGAACAAACACAATACTGGACCATTTTTGAAAAGAATACAAATTCTATTTCTTTCTCTGGCTATTTTATGTGGAGCAGAATTATTTGGATTTCAATATCTTCAATTATTCTAGGACTTACCTATCGCTTCTTTTCATTCAGATCACTTCCGCAAAAAGTTAAAAAACCGAAAGTATCTAGTGATGAAAATTATCAGAAAAAAACTTACCACGCTGTCGAGACTATAAGTATGGATCGCAATTCTGCAATACAATCTTATTTTTCTCTATTAAAAATAAATTTAAAAATCGTATTCCAAGGCTTACCTTTTTTGGGCTTATTATTGGTCTGGGTTGTTATTGTTTTTACTGAAATTTATAGTCGAATCAATAATGGAGGGAATTACAATGACAGTCAATATCCGACCACTAGTTTAATGGTCTGGCTAATCGAGGACCCCTTGATTCTTATCAGTTTGATATTGATTGTTTTTTATAGTGGCGAGATCATCTGGAAAGAACGGAGTCTAAATTTCTATCCTTTTATTGATGCTTCTCCAGTTTCTAATATCCCTTTGTTTTTATCAAAACTCACCGCTTTACTTTTATTGCCTTGCTTGTTTATCCTCACAGGAATTTTAATCGCTATCGGATTTCAAATCTCCAAAGGATATTATCAATTTGAGATCTGGCAATATTTGTCTATGTTCTATTTTTCTGGAGCACAATTATTTTTTATAAGTCTGTTAGCGTTTTTTATTCAAAGTCTTTTCAACAATAAATACTTGGGGATGTTGGTAACTGGTTTGATCATTTTATTTTTGGGAACAAACTTGTCTTTAATGATCGGTATTTTTCATCCTTTATTAAAAATAGGTGATTTTCCAAAAGTTTTCCACAATGACATGAATGGTTATGGTTATTTTATAAAAGCATTTCATCACACATTTTTTTATTGGACTTCTCTGGGGATTGTGTTGAGTCTTTTATCATTTAAATTGTGGCGA
>CAKZTD010000228.1 GCA_937921595.1 uncultured Saprospiraceae bacterium | reverse complement strand
TGGATCAAATCCTTTCTCTGCAACAAACTTTTTAGCACCATCCGAAAGTTTTAAGGCATAGCCCATTCCTTCTAAACGCTTGTACAAGTCCTTAAGCGTGATATCGATAATTTTAAAGATATCTTCCTGATCAAGTGAGTTGAAGACAACGATGTCATCAATTCTGTTTAAAAATTCAGGGCTAAAGGTACGTTTCAATGCATTTTGAATAACCGCCTTACTATTTTGTTCTTCAGATTCTTGTCTGGCTTTAGTTGCAAATCCTACACCTTGACCAAAGTCTTTTAACTGACGGACTCCAATATTAGAAGTCATAATGATCATGGTGTTTTTAAAATCTACTTTTCTACCTAAACCATCTGTTAGCTGACCATCATCCAATACTTGCAATAAGATATTGTAAACATCTGGATGTGCTTTTTCAATCTCATCCAAAAGGATCACAGAATAAGGCTTTCTTCTAACTTTCTCTGTTAACTGACCACCTTCTTCGTATCCTACGTAACCTGGAGGCGCTCCAATTAATCGACTGATTGCAAATTTTTCCATGTATTCACTCATATCGATTCTAATTAAAGCATCTTCTGAGTCGAATATATATCTAGCTAAAGCTTTAGCCAATTCCGTTTTACCAACACCAGTAGGTCCTAGGAAAATAAAGGAACCAATTGGTTTTGTTGGATCTTTCAATCCTACTCGGTTACGCTGAATTGCTTTAGTTACTTTTACAATTGCTTCATCTTGTCCAATAATGACATCTTGAAGATCCTTAGTCATTCCAACTAATTTGTTGCTTTCACTTTGAGCAACTCTGATTACTGGAATACCAGTCATCATAGAAACTACTTCTGCGATATCATCTTCATCAACAGGATAGCGTTTAGTTTTAGACTCTTCTTCCCATTCAACCTTAGCAAATTCCAATTGTCGAACTAATTTAGATTCATCATCCCTTAAATCTGCAGCTTTTTCGTACTGCTGATTTTTAACGGCTTGATTTTTCTTTTCTTTTAATTCTTCAATCTTCTTTTCTAGATCTTCAATATGCTTAGGGACATGAATGTTCTTAAGATGAACTCTAGCTCCTACTTCATCTAATACATCAATTGCCTTGTCTGGTAAGAAACGATCACTAATATAACGATCACTTAATTTTACACAAGCAATAATCGCTTCGTCCGAATAATTTACATTATGAAATTCTTCGTATTTCGGTTTGATGTTTTGAAGAATGTGAACTGCTTCTTCAGCAGATGGTGGATCAACTATTACTTTTTGGAAACGTCTATCCAATGCACCATCTTTCTCAATATGCTGACGATACTCATCTAGCGTTGAAGCACCAATACATTGCAACTCACCTCTTGCCAGTGCTGGCTTGAAGATGTTTGAAGCATCCAAAGAGCCTGTAGCTCCTCCTGCTCCAACAATGGTATGGATCTCATCAATAAAAAGAATCACATCACGAGATTTTTCTAACTCGTTCATAATTGCTTTCATCCGCTCCTCAAATTGTCCACGGTATTTTGTACCAGCAACAAGAGCCGCAAGGTCAAGCATCACAATACGCTTATTGAAAAGAGTTCTTGATACTTTACGTTGAATAATTCTAAGAGCAAGACCTTCAACGATGGCTGTTTTACCAACACCAGGTTCTCCAATTAGAATAGGATTGTTCTTTTTACGACGACTCAAGATTTGAGAAACACGCTCGATTTCATTCTCTCGACCAATAATAGGATCAAGTTTGTCTTCTTCTGCGAGCTTCGTTACATCTCTTCCAAAGTTGTCAAGAACCGGAGTTCTGGATTTAGAAGCTCCTTTTCTTTGATATCTTGCGCTATCTTCTTCTTCGAATGGCTCGTCAGGATCAGATGGGCCAGAAGCAAAAAGATCCGGGCTAGTCATATCCTGTTCTTGCTTCACGAAGTCAAGCTCAGATTTATAAATATCATAGTCAACGTCAAATTGACTAAGAATTCTAGATGCTAAGTTGTCCTTGTGCTTTAAAATAGAAAGCATAAGGTGCTCTGGGCGAATTTCTTCATTCTTAAGCATTTTAGCTTCAAGGAAAGTAACTTTAAGTACTTTCTCAGCATGCTTATTAAGTGGAAGATTTCCAACATTCAGAGATGTTTGATTAATAGGCACTCGCTGCACTGATTCTTCGATGGTTTGCTTAAGTTCGAACGTGTCGACATCTAAGGAATCCAATACTCGAATTGCCAGGCTTTCTTCAATTTGCATGACGCCAAGAAGAAGGTGTTCTGTGCCGATAAAATCTTGCCCTAATCGAACCGCTTCTTCGCGGCTTCGAGAGATTATTTGCTTTACTTTTGGTGAAAACTTCCTGTTCATGATTTGTATTTAGACCTTGATATATGTTTCTAAATTCTAATAAATAGAAATGATAACAATAATAAGGTTAATTATTTAAGATTACAAAAATTGACAAATGAATAGCCTTTAAAATAGGCGAATGTTCAAAGAAGGTTTTGTGTTTGTAAGAAAACTGTCTTTCCTGTGAAATTGTTCATTTTGCCTACATTGTAATAATAGCAGGATTAATTACGAAAGAATTGAAATACAGTTGTCAATTTAACCGTTGTTTTTCGTATTAATAGTAAATACACATTAAAAATTGTGCCACTAGGATATCTTTTTTATTCTATTAACATAGATTCTTATTCTTGGAAGACATTATATGGGGAATTTAAAAGTTAAGATGGACAATTTTATCGCTTCGCTATTAGACGTTTTAATTCATGGCATTTTATTAAAAGTAGAAAATTATATTTCGTGGAATTAGGTTGTCGAATCGAGGTTTTTTGATTTTAAATAATAGTTTCGGTCTTATTTTTTGTACTCAATTATAAGATGGTAATAAAGGAGAGTGTATATCTTTTTTTGAGTTCAAAATAGGAGAGGTATTAGGATTTAATTTATTGGTTATTAGTTTTTTAAATAAATGATTTTTGATAAAATGAAAGATTAAAAATAAGCAATTATTTTTCTCCGATTTATTTAATTATCTTGTGAAATATTGAGGCATTTGTAATGCTGACTCATAAGTATATAGGAAATATTAAAGTTCAAATTTATATGAAATTTACGATTAACAAACAAGACCGATACACTGTATTTAGCTTAGAAGAAGAGACTTTGAATACCATGCTTGCGCCTAGTTTAAAGTCTGAATTTGTTATTATGAGAAATGAAGGTGCACAAAATTTGATACTAGACCTAACGGCAGTCAGTTTTGTAGATTCTTCTGGATTAAGTGCCATTTTGACAGCTAACCGCTTATGGAATGGTGTTGGATCTTTCATTCTAACAGGTATCGAACATGAGAATGTGAAAAAACTAATCACAATCTCAAGGCTTGATACAGTATTGACGATTATTCCTACCGTTCAAGAATCAATTGATTATGTAATGATGGAAGAGATCGAAAGAGAATTGAATTCGGATAACGAAGAATAGAGAATCTCGTTCAATTAAAAAAAGGCTCAGTTGATTTCAACTGAGCCTTTTTTGTTTTTAGAAGTCAATCAATCAACACTCTTAAGATAGATAAAAGAGAATGCAAAATTTTAGACAAAAAAATAGACCTGCGAACAGGTCTACAATAAATACCATTTTTTTAACCAAACTATAAGAATGAAAAGTATGGCGGCTAGTTTTCTAGCGTCAGGAAATGCTAAGCCAACTTGGCCATATCTCTTATTAATATACTTCTTCTATTGAAATAGATCAGGTCAGATTTTCTAAGCTCATTTAAGACTGAAGTCACTGTTTGTCTTGACGTTCCAGTTAAATTTGCAATATCCTGTTGGGTAAGAGAATGTTTTAATAACATTTCGTAACCAACTCTTCTTCCTCGTTTCTCTGCACTGTCTTTTAAGAATTCGATAATCCGTGTACGAGCATCTTTAAAGATTAAAGATTCTAATCTACTTTCTGCTCTTCTCAATCGGCCACCAATTAAATTGATCACTTTAAGACACAGTTTATGATTGCTTTGCATAAAGGCTTTGAAATCAGAAACTTTTAAAACACAAAGTTTTACTTCTTCATTCATTGCTCTTGCAAAATCTTGTCTGCGTTCTTCTCCAACTAAACCAAGCTCGCCAAATAAGGCGGTTGGATGAAGGATCGCTTTGATAACTTCTCTTCCATCACTGGAATGAGTTCCGATCTTAATGGTTCCTTTAACTAAAAAGAAAACATTATTAGATGGTTCATCAGGTAAGTATATATAACTATACTTAGGCTTAACTTTAATTTCAACTAGTCTAGCTAGTTGCTCCACCTCTTCTGTACTCAATACTGAGAATAAAGGAAATTGATGAAGAAAGGTTGTCTTAGAAGCATGATCCATAATCAATAGTTTAGAATGTTCCAGAAAAGATTGCTTTACAACTGATTGACAATGTAAAATTCTGAATAATCTTCCATTCAAAAAAGTACAGAATGTAAAATTTGTGATTATTTGTATTTAGAGTGTTTAGGTTTAAATATCTTATAGTCAGCGTTTTATAGTGTTTGTTTGTGTGTGTTAGTGAAAGGGAGGTGCTTGATGAGTAATCTTGAAAATGTTAAAGTTTAGGTCATTTTCAGTATATATATTCCAAATTATATTTGGAATAGCCAATATTGAGGAATTCTAGAAGTATATAAAAAATTGGTTTGTTATTAAAATTATAATATAGTTGAGTGAGACTTGGGGCTAGGTTGTGGAATAATTTAAAATAATTGCAAAGAAGTATTTCTCTCTTTGTTTTAGATTGGCAAGTTAATTTAAGATTAGCTGTGACAATTTTGTAAATCTGGAATCTGTTGAGAAGACCTTTAGTGTTTGAAAAGATAAATTTTAGAAAATGAGACAGGTATTACTTTGTGAGCTAAAATAAACTCCTAACAATATTATAGCGAGCAAAAAAAAATCGGAGTGTTTATGGGGTTTTTCTTAAAGATCTATAGTTTTTAATTGCATCTGCTTTACTTTTATATAAAAAAAACATATTTTTACGTCAAATATAAGTTTTGTGAAAGCAAACTAATGTTAATCTTCTCTATTTCCTACGTGCTAAATATTAGCATATTCTCCTAAAAACATTTAAAACCACCCATTTTTCCTCCCGAATGTGCAAAGAATTGTGACAATTTCCTTATGTTTGGATGTGCATAGATTATTTATAATCTATTACAAAGTCTCATCATAATACAACCATAAGAAATCAGCTTCGAATTTTTTGAAATATTTATATTTAGTATAAGTATTTAATGGATGTTATTCAGTTACTCCTTTTGGTAATTGATTAGTATAAAATTATACATTGCGGTATTTTGTAATTTAAAGACGTTGGATTTTGTATCGTATTAGATAACAATTCAATTGGAAACTACATTAAGCCGTGGTGTGATATTTGCTCCATTAGACACTACACATAATTACCCTCCATTTTTTATTTAAAAGCAAGTCGTATTTAGCTTAAATGTGACTTGTATTTTGGAATCGAATTATTTGTACTTACAATTTAACCACAGACTTACTATGAAAGTATTTGTACATTCTGCTGCAAATAAACGAAGCTTGCAGTCCAGCTCATTTATAATGGTGAGTGGATTCTTGATCTTTTCTCTTTTAGGATATTTTGCAAACAGCAAGTCGGCAAGCAGTCCATCATTGGATACTGCAAATAAACCTAGTTCTGCTTTACTCGGAGCACCAATCAATACAGAAAAAGAACTCTATGGAGTCGGTACTGTAGAAGATTGGAGTTTTGGATGTGTAGATGGAATGGAAGTAGAAATTAAAGGTACTGGAATAAACAATGGTGTTCCTTCTACCCTTAATTTCAATAATCCTGGAAATATTGACCAAGTATACGCAGAGGTAATATACAAAGGTGGAAACCCAGGAGAAACTATTTCGATCTATGATGAGCTAGGTGTAGCATATACTGCGAATCGAGAGCAACCAGGAGGTAATAGCTCCAATATTTTTGTTTATAGAGCAGCTCTTCCTTCTACGGCTTCTGTATCATATCAGAATCAAACAGATGAGTCTCATGCACAATCTTTTGTTGCTTATATTTTTAGAACAACAACGGAAAGCGGTTATAGTACAGGACAATTCACTTTTCAAAGTGGTTATAGAACAACAAAGACCTTAACCTTTGACATCCCAACAGATGTAGAATCAAGAGATATCGTTTTAGAGATTCCAATTTCTGAAATGACTTTAGATTGTAGAATTTTAAATCTTACAGCTTCTGCAGGTACGGTAGTTGAAACAACGACCATCAGTGCCCCAAACCCAGAACAAGGCGGTTGTTGTTTGAATATAGTTACTATGGAATTGCAAGATGTAGAAGCTACTGCAAGTACAGTAACTTTAGTCATTGAATCACCAACAGGAACTAGTAGTAGTTGTCCAGTTACACCTGATCAAAATGGTCAATCCTTTGTCCTTGCCGGAGCAGTGCAGTTAAATGTACAATGTGTTAATTGCGAAAATGTAACAGATGGAGGGGCAATTAGTACGAATGAATCTAGCTGTGAACCTTTTGATGCAGCACTTATCTTGAATGATGAAACTCCAAATGGTGGAGATGGAAATATAGAATACAAATGGCAAAAATCTTATGATTCTGAAAATGGACCTTGGTCGGATATTTCAGGAGCCAATCAGTCAACATATGATCCTTCATACGAAACTCAAACAGTTTGGTACCATAGATTAGCTCGAAGAGAAGGCTGCAATGCTTATGATGGAATTTCAAATGTCATTGTAAAAGTAGTAGACGCAACATGTAGCTGCGACTTTTTTAGTCCAGGGGATGTAATTTTAGATTGTAACGATTCTACTGATCCAAGTAATACAGGATATGCTACTGTACTTTGTGGGGACGGATCATCTAATGATTGTGAGAGACCTACCGGAGCAAACACGCTTTCGAATGAACTTTTCAATGATAATAATACTTCATACTCTTTAGATCAAGGATGGGCTATTGGAAGTGGTTGTAATCCTGTTTGTGGAGATGGAAGCACTGTAAACGCATTCATAGATTTTACACAATTTTATTATAATTATAACAGAAGTATTACTTCTCCAGTTCTGGATGCTTGTTGTATTGATGAAGTGAAAATTGATTACTGTCTTAGACAAGATTTGTTTACAAATGGAACCGCTCCTGCTCAAGATTTAGATATTGAAGTAAGTATTAATGGAGGAACTTGGAATTCATTTGTTAATTATCAAACCATAAATGGACAGACGATTGATTATGTTGAAACGAATGTAACCGTACCAGGTGCTGCTGGGAACAATTTTAGAATTCGGTTTAGAGTTCATGGCCCTGGTGGAGATTTTACTTTGGGAGGATGGGGTTTAGATAATGTAAAAGTTTATGGAAATTCTCCCGGTTGTGATAACGATGCACCAAGTAATTATACGATCACCTATTCTGATAATGTTCAAAATACTGGATGTGGACCGGGGCAAGTAATTACACGAAACTGGACTGCAACTCGTTTCACTGGAGAGACTTTTACAGCAACTCAATTGATTACTGTTCAAGATGATTTAGCTCCAGATATTATAAGTGCGCCTCAAGCAAATATTACAGTGGAGTGTAGCGGAATTCCAGATGCTATCGCTCCAGTTTTTAGTGATGCTTGTGATAATGATTTAACCTTAGAGTTCAACGAGTTTGAAAACCCTGGGACTTGCGATGATTCTTATATCATCACCAGAATATGGAAAGCAACGGATGATTGTAATAACCAAAGAATTGTACAACAAACCATAACAGTAGAAGACAATAGTTTACCTACTTTTCCAAACCCACCTTCTGACATTACGGTATCTTGTGAAGATAATATTCCTGCGGTAGTAATTCCTGTTGCTTCTGATAACTGCGATAATAATGTTGAAGTTGTTTTAGAAGAAGAGACAAATAATCAAACGAATAATAATTCTTGTACAGATAATAATTATACCATCTTTAGAATTTTTAAAGCAACAGATAATTGTGGAAATGTTGCTCAGTTAACTCAAGAAATATTAGTACAAGATAATTCTAATCCAGTACTTTTTGAAGTACCGGAAGATGTAACTGTAGAATGTAATGCGATTCCTAATCCAGCTAATCCTACTGCTTCTGATGACTGCGATGGAAATGTTGAAATCACTTTAAATGAAATCGCTAATAATACAAATAACGGAACATGTACTGATTATAATTATACCATTACTCGTACTTGGACTGCGGTAGATAATTGCGGAAATAATATGAGTCAAACTCAAATTATTACTGTTCAGAATACGAGCAATCCTCAAATTGGAAATATTCCTGATGATGTAACAGTTACTTGTGATAATATTCCTACACCAGGAACTCCAACGGCAACAGATATTTGCGATAATTTTGTAGACATTTCTTTTTCTGAAACGTCTACTCAAACATTCAATGGCGATTGTACCGATAATAATTATACGGTTACTCGTACCTGGACAGCGACTGATGATTGTGGAAATGAATCTACTCAATCTCAGATAATTACTGTAGAGGATAATTCAATTCCTGTGTTTGCCAATTTACCACAGGATATCACAGTTGCAAATCTTCCAGTACCTACTCCTCAAACTCCAACAGCAACAGATAACTGTGATGGAAACGTTACGATCACTTTTGAAGAGCAAGCAGGAAGTGGTTGTGTTTACACGATTACACGTATCTGGACCGCGACCGATAATTGTGGAAACCAGGATTCTTATACTCAAACAATTTTAGTTGAGCATGAAGCAGAATCTGGAGACTTAACCATTGATGATGCTTTAGTTTGTTTGGCTCCTGCGGGGGACGGACAAGTATCAGCGACCTTTGTTGGTAATGGCTTTGTACCTCAAGGTTTTTCTGTAACATATGTGTTGACTCGAGGAAGTAACATGGTGATTGAACAAGTAAATGCAAGTCCTGATTTCTTGGTGACGGTTGCTGGTGATTATAAAATTCACCGCTTGGTTTATGTTTCTGATACCAACGATTATAATTATTTAGATTTAAATACGATTCAATTAGGTGTAACAGAAGCTGCAGATATTATTGCTTTATTAGAGCAGGGTGGGGGAGCAATTTGTGCTTCACTTTCTGATGGTAATAATGCAATGGTTACCGTTGATGCTTGTGATGCATCAATTGGAGACATGGCTTTTGAAGATATTAATGGAAATGGAATTATGGATGCTGGTGAACCTGGATTAGCTAATGTTCAGGTTTCTTTGACTGGAACAGATGACAATGGAGATGATATTTTTTTTACAACGAGTACTGATTCTAATGGAAAATATAAATTTGATAATCTTCCTCCTGGTAATTATAAAATTACTTTTGTTGGTCCAAATGGTTACCTAATTACTTTTGCAAATCTTGGTGGTGATGAGGCTACAGATAGCGATGCTGATCCAATTACGGGAATGACTGCTTTTGAAGATTTAGATTCTGGTGAAGAGAATTTAAATTATGATGTTGGTTTTTATCGTCCTGCGGATATGGGGAACTTTATTTGGGAAGATACAAATGCTAATGGTATTCAAGATAATGGTGAATTAGGTTTAGCTTTTGTTCAAGTTACTTTAACTGGAACCGATGGAGCAGGTAATGATGTAACTTTTTTTGGTTCTACAGATGCTAATGGAATTTATAATTTCCCTAATTTAAGACCTGGTTCTTATAAAATTACTTTTGGAAATCTTGCAGGTTATGTTTTGACTTCAGCAGATCAAGGAGGAGATGATTTACTAGATAGTGATGCAGATACGAATAATGGAATGTCTATTTTCGAAACGATCGTCTCTGGAGAAAGTAACCTTACTTATGATGCTGGGTTATATAAATTAGCTGAAATCGGAAATTATGTTTGGGAAGATGTTAATGCAAATGGTGTTCAAGATAATGGCGAACCTTTTATTCCTTTTGCGGCAGTTGAGTTGACAGGAACGACAGGTGATGGAACTTTGGTCAGTTTAAATACAACAACAGATGCAAATGGAAATTATAAATTTGTAAATCTTATTCCTGGTTCTTATAAATTAACTTTTTCTACTCCTAATAATTTTTTAAATACATTTTTAGATCAAGGAGGAGATGAAGCACTAGACAGTGATGTTGATCCAAATACTGGAATGACTGTTTTTGAAATTCTTGAATCTGGAGAAAGTAATTTAGATTATGACGCTGGTTTCTATCGAGCAGCTTCTATTGGAAACTTTGTTTGGGATGACTTAAATGGAAATGGAATTCAAGATGCTGGCGAGCCTGGTGTACCAAATGTAACGGTAACACTTTCTGGAACTAGAGGAGATGGAACGCTGATTTCTTTAACTCAAACGACTGGAACAAATGGAGATTATCTTTTTGATAATTTAGCTCCAGGAGATTATAAATTAACCTTCTCTACTCCTGCCGGGTTTGAATTTTCTTATAATGGATTAGGAGGTGATAATGCTAAAGATAGTGACGCAGATCCTACGAACGGTGGAATGACCGCTATAGAAACTTTGGTAAGTGGTGAAAATAACGACACTTACGATGCTGGTTTTTATCGTCCAGTTTCTATTGGAAACTTCGTATGGGAAGATGAAAATGGAAATGGTTTACAAGATGCTGGAGAACCAGGTATAGAAAATGTTCCTGTTTCAATCGTCGGTATTGACGGTGCAGGAAATGATGTTTTCTTTACTACATCAACTGCTGGAAATGGAAGTTATAATTTCAACGGTCTACGTCCTGGTTCTTATAAAATTACCTTTACTTTAATTGATGATTATCTAATAACAACCAATAATGTTGGTGGAGATGATACCAATGATAGTGATGCTGATCCGGATAATGGAATGACTGCATTTGAAGTATTGACTAGTGGTGAAAATAATGAAGATTATGATGTTGGTTTTTTCTTAGTAGCAACGGTTGGAGATTATGCTTGGATTGATTGTAATAAAAATGGAATTCAAGATGCTGGCGAAGCACCATTAGCTTTTGTTCCTGTTACACTTACAGGTGAAACTGGTCTTGGGCAACCTGTTAATTTAAATACGACAACAGATGTCAATGGTTTTTATACTTTTGAAAATTTAAAACCTGGCAAATATAAACTGACTTTTGGGTTTCCAACTACGCCTCTTGGTTTAGGATATGCTTTACAAGGTCAGACTTCAAACGATCTGGATAGTGATGTTGATCCTAATACTGGAATGACAATCATTTACACGATAGGTAGTGGAGAAATAAATTTAGACATTGACGCTGGATTTATTGATGTTGCGCTTCCTATTCTTTCAGGTATTCCAACTGATGTTATTGTAGAATGTAATGCTGTTCCAGATGCTCCTGAAATTGGAACGGATATTACGGCAACGGATAATCTCGATGTTGATGTTGAAATCACTTTCTCTGAAGTAAGTACTCAAGGAACTGGAGATGATTGTTCTGATTATAATTATACGATCACTCGAACTTGGGTAGCAGCTGATGATTGTGGAAACAGTGCAGAAGCGACTCAAGTTATTACGGTTCAAGATACTTCTGATCCAGAAATTTCTGGAGTACCTGCGGATGTTACCGTTGATTGTGATGTAGTACCTGATCCTGTTAATCCAACAGTTTCAGATAACTGTGATAATAATATTGATCTTGTTTTTAATGAAGTAAGAACAGATGGAAACTGTGGAGATAATTATACTTTAACAAGAACTTGGACTGCAACTGATGTTTGCGGAAACGAATTGGTTCAAACTCAAGTGATCACCGTTCAAGATACTTCTGATCCAATTTTAAGTGGAGTACCTGCTGACCTAACCGTTGAATGTAGCGAAGTTCCAAATCCTGCGAATCCTACGGCAACCGATAACTGTGATACGAATGTTGAAGTCATTTATTCTGAAAATCAAATCGATGGTGATTGTGTGAGTTCTTATATCCTTGAAAGAACTTGGACGGCAACGGATAATTGTGGAAATGTTCAAGAGTTAACTCAAACGATCACTGTTCAAGATATTTCAAATCCGGAGTTATCAGGTGTCCCTGCGGATGCAACAGTGGAGTGTGATAATATTCCTGCAATAGCAAATCCAACAGCAACGGATAATTGTGATACGAATGTAGAAGTTACTTTTTTAGAAGTAAGAACGAATGGCGCTTGTGTCGATACTTACATTTTGACAAGAACTTGGACCGCTACCGACGATTGTGGAAATGCAGATGTACAAAGCCAAGTAATCACTGTCCAAGACACGACTGATCCGGAATTATTGGGGATACCTGCTGATGCAATAGTTGAATGTAATGAAGTACCAACTTTACCACAACCAACAGCAACTGATAATTGCGATGCAGATGTTGAAATCACTTTCTCAGAAATTAGAACGGATGGAGATTGTTCAAATTCTTATACTTTGACAAGAACCTGGACGGCGATTGATAATTGTGGAAATGAAGATACACAAACTCAAATCATCACGGTTCAGGATACAACTGATCCAGAATTATTAGGTGTACCTTCCGATGCTACGGTTGAATGTAGCGAAGTTCCAAATCCTGCGAATCCAACAGCAACAGATAATTGTGATACGAATGTAGAAGTTGTTTTATCAGAAATAAGAACAGATGGACCATGTGTTGACACTTATGTATTGACAAGAACATGGACTGCGACAGATAATTGTGGAAATACAGATATTCAAACTCAAGTGATCACTGTTCAAGATACGACTGATCCGGAATTGTTAGGTGTGCCTGCGGATGCAACCGCTCAATGTAATGAAGTCCCAGCACCTGCACAGCCAACAGCAAATGATAATTGTGATACGGATGTTGAGATCACTTTCTCAGAAATTAGAACTGATGGAGATTGTTCAGATTCTTATACTTTAACAAGAACATGGACTGCGACAGATAACTGTGGAAATGAAGATACACAAACTCAAGTGATCACTGTTCAAGATACGACTGATCCAGAATTGTCAGGTGTACCTGCAGATGCAACTGTTCAATGTAACGAAGTACCAACTCCTGCACAACCAACAGCAAATGATAATTGTGATACGGATGTTGAAATCTTATTCTCAGAATTAAGAACGGATGGAGATTGTATTGATAGTTATATTTTGACTCGTACATGGACAGCGATTGATAATTGTGGAAATGAAGATGTACAAACTCAAGTGATCACCGTTCAAGATACTGAAGAGCCTAGTATCTCAGGAGTACCTGCTGATGCTACAGTAGAATGTGATGCGGTTCCTGCCGCGGCACAACCAACAGCAAGCGATGATTGCGATACCGATGTTCAAATTGTTTTTGAAGAGATTCAAACAGCTGGGAATTGCGGTGATAATTATACTTTAACACGAAATTGGACAGCGATTGATAATTGTGGAAATGAAACAGTAGAGACTCAAGTGATCACTGTTCAAGATACCACTGATCCAGAATTGTCAGGAGTACCTGCAGATGTAACTGTGGAGTGTGATGCCGTTCCTGTACTAGCACAACCAACCGCAACGGATAATTGTGATGCGAATGTTGAAGTTACCTTTTTAGAAGTAAGAACAAATGGCACATGTGTCGACACTTACATTTTGACAAGAACTTGGATGGCAACAGATAATTGTGGAAATGCAGATGTACAAAGCCAAATCATTACCGTACAGGATACAACTGATCCGGAATTATTGGGTGTACCTACTGATGCAGTAGTTGAATGTAATGAAGTACCAACTTTACCACAACCAACTGCAACTGATAATTGTGATGCAGATGTTGAAATTACTTTCTCAGAAATCAGAACTGATGGAGATTGTTCCGATGCTTATATTTTGACAAGAACTTGGACGGCGATTGATAATTGTGGAAATGAAGATACACAAACTCAAATCATTACGGTTCAGGATACAACTGATCCAGAATTGTCAGGTGTACCTTCCGATGCTACAGTTGAATGTGATGAGGTACCAAGTTTGCCTCAACCAACAGCAACTGATAACTGTGATACGAATGTAGAAGTTGTTTTATCAGAAATAAGAACAGATGGACCATGTGTTGATACTTATGTGTTGACAAGAACATGGACAGCGACAGATAACTGTGGAAATACAGATATTCAAACTCAAGTGATCACCGTTCAAGATACGACTGATCCAGAATTATTAGGTGTACCTAATGATGTTACTGTTGAATGTAATGATGTTCCAGCAGCAGCAAATCCAACGGCTTTAGATAATTGTGATACGAATGTTGAAATTGCTTTCTCAGAAATTAGAACAGATGGAGACTGTGGTGACACTTATATTCTAACTCGAACTTGGACGGCGACAGATAATTGTGGAAATGAAGATGTACAAACTCAAATCATAACGGTTCAGGATACACAAGAACCTCAATTGTCAGGTGTACCTGCAAATGCAACGGTTCAATGTAACGAAGTACCAACTCCTG
>CAKZTD010000227.1 GCA_937921595.1 uncultured Saprospiraceae bacterium | reverse complement strand
AATTATCGACAGCTTGGAGATAAATGGTTTTTTAGTGATGCGACTCGCGAAGGGATTTTGTCTAGTGGAAATCGTTATAGTAATGAAGTGAAAATTACAGATATTAATCCTGAGCGATCAGGCCCACTTCCTTATCTCGATCGGATTAGTAGAGGAGATGCCTTTTCGAGAATGACCGGAAAGTATGATCCCGATTTTTGGAAAAACTACAATACGACTCCACTTAGTGGAGATTTAGCGGAAACTGTTCAGCAATTAGAAAATGCGATGACTGCTCAGGAAGCATTTGATAATGAAAACATGTTGAAATTACAACGGCAAAGGGATTCTTTGTATGTAGCAGAAATTGAAGCTAGAGAAATAGCAAAACGAGTTGAAAGTGGGGTAGACCCAGAAGAATTAGAACTGAGTCCAAAAGAAGTTCAGGCTCTTTTAAAAGCTAGAAACCTTGCTCAGAATTCCAGACGTAAGAAAAGAGATTACCAAAGAGTGAAGTTTCACCTTGGACTGGGGACACACCTTCTTAGTTCTGGTGTTGATCAATTAGGTATTACGGTATTGACGGATGAAGATGCTCCTGAAACGATTGTTAGTTTAGAAGATGATATAAAAAATAGAGATTTCGAAATTGTTGGCAACTGGGATATGGATGTTTTCTTTCACAAAAATTTTTATGTTCGATTTGGTAGCCAGTTTGATTTTTACAACAGCATTTATAAAGAAAGATCTCTCGGTTTTGGGACAGAAGTTAATCTCTCCAAACAACGACCTTTTTACCTAAAAGCAATTGCCCAATATAGTCAACTTCGTTACGCTCGAAAACTTGGAGATGTAGATAATGATTATGGGAAATTTAAATTTGATGGTAAAAAATTCAATTCTAAGTCTGTCAATCTTTATTACGGAAACCGAACACATAACCTAAAGCTCAGTGCCGAGATTTCTGTCGAAATGAACCCAAGTCGAGAGCTATATGTTCGCGGATCTTATTTGGTTCCTTTTTCAAAACGACAAGAAATTTGGGTTAAAGAACGCCGACAGCTTTTTAATAAAAAACGAAGACGTGATATCGATGAATCATATATTCAGGTCACACAAAATGACCTCCCTTACGATGCTAATATAATTGATGAATCGACACTGTCTTTCACGATAGGTTTATTATTTAAATAGAAAATTACTTATCTGTGTTTCCTCTTTTTCTCTTTGACAAAGTATAAAAGTCAAAGAGAAAGAGAGGAATGAATATTGAATATACTTGCTCTTCGATCAGTCAAGAATAGAGCTGTTTTAATAGCTGCGTTTTAGGCCGAAAGACTAAAGGTTAAGTTTTATTCTTGCCTATATCTGAAAAACTGAAGCTTATTCAATTGGATATTCAGAAATCAATATTGAATATTCTTTTCTGAGTACTGCTTTATCCTCCTTTTCTACTCTTTTTCCTTACCTTTGCGGTCATGACGTTTCACGATCTTAATTTAAACAAAATGCAGCTGAATGCTGTGGATGATATGGGACTCCAGCATCCAACTCCCATTCAGATTGAAGCCTTTCCTGTAATCATGTCAGGAAGAGATGTAATCGGTGTAGCACAGACTGGTACAGGAAAAACTTATGCTTACCTGCTTCCATTGTTGAGGCTCCATAAATTTTCTAAAGAAATACATCCAAAAGTGCTCATCATTGTACCAACTCGGGAACTTGTACTTCAGGTTGTTGAAGAGATTGAAAAGCTAGCGGCTTATATGACTGTTCGTGTTGTTGGAGTGTATGGTGGAACGAATATGAATACCCAGCGAAAGGTCGTCGAAGAAGGCGTAGACTTTTTAGTAGCGACCCCAGGAAGGTTGTATGACTTGGCGATGTCGAGATCTTTGCGTTTGAAAAATATTAAAAAACTTGTGATTGATGAAGTAGATCAAATGTTAGATCTTGGATTCCTTCCTCAGTTAACGAATATTCTGGACATCCTTCCAGAGAAAAGGCAAAACTTATTGTTCTCTGCAACGATGACAGAGCAGGTAGAAACCATTATCGAAACCTTTTTTAACCATCCTCAAAAAATCGAAGTGGATCTCACAGGAACACCGGTTGAAAAAATCGATCAGAGTGCTTATTACGTTCCAAATTTTATTACAAAAACCAATTTGCTAAAACATTTGCTTGAAACAAATGAGGAGATGGTCAAGGTTTTGGTTTTTATAAGTACCAAGAGATTAGCTGACCGCTTGTATCGTCAAATGGAACCAGAGATAGGAGAACAGCTCGGAATTATTCATTCCAACAAAGCTCAAAATTTCCGGATCAATACCGTACAAAGTTTTCATGAAGGAGAAATTCGTGTTCTTTTAGCGACGGAAATTATTGCTCGTGGATTAGATGTTTCGGAAGTGAGTCATGTAATCAATTTTGATGCTCCAGATATTCCTGAAAACTACATCCACCGAATTGGTCGGACTGGTCGAGCAGAGAAAAGAGGAAACGCTATTACCTTTTTTAGAGAGGAAGAAGATGCGGAAGTGAAAACAGGAATTGAGGAATTGATGAAAAGAGAAATTCCGATTTCACCATTTCCTGAAGGTGTTGAAATCACTGAAGAATTAGTGCCAGAAGAAATTCCAAGCTCTGCTGGAGATATTCATTACCTGCCTTCTGTAGATATGGATTCTCAAGGAGCGTTCCATGAAAAAAGCGATAAAAATAAAAAAGTCAATCGGGCACATATAAAACGAAAGGCACGATTAATCGAAAAATCAAAAGCAAGAAGAAAGAAAAAACCTAGATAAACACTATTTCAAGTTTAAGCCGATTTTAGGAGGCTGTAACTTGGAAGTTACAAATAATGACAAGTTTGTAACTTGTCACACCTAGGGTCCAAATTTATACTCGAAAACTACTCCGCCTATGAGTCGAATCGCCATCAAATTAAAACCCGCCGCCGAAAGAATGGCCAAGAAAAGCCACCCTTGGGTTTTTGAAGGGAGTATCATTAAGCAAAGTGAAGAAGGCAAAGCCGGAGATTTAGCGATTATTTTTGATAGTAAAAAAAATAAATTTTTAGCTTGTGGATTTTACGATCCCGACTCACCGATCCGAATTAAGTTGTTACAATTTCATAAGTCAGCAAACATCAACAGTGATTGGTTTTTAGAAAAAATAAATCATGCGTTTGAAATTCGAAAGCCGTTGCTCCAAACAGACACCAACAGCTATCGTATGATCTATGGAGAAAATGACGGCCTTCCTGGATTGATCGCCGATGTTTATAAAAATGTCTTGGTTGTAAAACTTTATTCCGCAATCTGGTATCCATATTTTGAAACGATTCTTCCACACTTAATTGCTGTAAGCAAATGCGATACAGCAGTACTCCGGTTAAGTCGTTCTCTCCAAAACTTAGAATCAGAATATCCCTTCGAAGATGGACAGGTGATCCATGGAACACTCGAAGACGAAGTTGTTATTTTCAAAGAACATGGCCTTCGATTTTCGGCAAACGTAATCCACGGACATAAGACCGGTTATTTTTTAGATCATCGTCACAATAGAAAAAGAGTAGGGGAGTTAGCCAAAGGTAAAACAGTTCTTGATGTATTCGCTTATGCCGGAGGGTTTTCTATTCACGCATTGGCAGGCGGAGCTAAAGAAGTAACAAGTATTGATATCAGTGCAAAAGCTTTAGAGATGGCTACTCAGAATGCTACACTCAATCCACATCAAGGTAAACACATCACGATGGCCGTTGATGCTTTCAAAGGTTTAGAATCATTACGTGAACAAGGTAAATATTTCGACCTCATTATCATTGATCCACCATCTTTCGCCAAGCGAGCAACGGAAGTCGATAAAGCCAAAAAACATTACGAACAATTAGCAATTCTCGGTGCCCATTTAGTGAAAGTCGGTGGAACATTATTGCTCGCTTCTTGTTCTTCAAGAGTAAAAGCCGAAGAGTTTTTTGAATTATCAGAAGCGGCTATTCAGTCAACGGATAAATTTTTTCAATGCACAGAAAAAACATATCACGATGTCGATCATCCTATAGCGTTCCCCGAAGGTGCCTACTTGAAAGCCGCCTATTATAAATTTACCTAAAACATTGTGGGCTTCGTGTCCAAAAAAAGAAAAATGCCAGAAATACCCTATATCAAAAAAGGTGAAGGATCCATCATCCACTTCGCCCACGCCAACGGTTTCCCCCCCGAAGCCTACCAACAATTTCTCGCTCCTTTTCAAAAAAAATACCAAATTGTCACCAGTAAATTTCGCCCACTCTGGGGAGGTCAAAATCCTTCGGAACTCAAAAGTTGGAATACTTTCGCAGATGACATGATCAGATTTCTCGACGAACAAGGTTTAAAAAATATCATAGGAATGGGGCATTCCCTTGGAGGAGTAAGTACTTTATTAGCATCTATAAAAAGGCCAGATTTATTTTCAAAAATCATACTCTTAGATCCAGTGATCTTTGACAAATCTTATATGAAATTAATCAATTTGGTTCCCGATAGTCTTAAAAAGAAAATCATTCCGATTGCAAAAGTAGCCATGAAGAGAAAAGACCATTGGGATTCAAAAGAAGACGTTTATGAAAGTTGGCGTAAAAAAAGAGTGTTTAAAAAAATCTCCGACTCCGTATTAAAAGACCTAGTCGATTGTGCAGTTATTTCCAATGAAAAAGGAAAAGTAAAACTCGCCTATTCCAAAGAATGGGAAACCCAGGTTTACATCACCGCTCCGCTTATTTTTAAAAAAGTAAAAAAAGCTAAAACACGAATGATTGTAGTCAAAGGCGAACAATCTGATGTGATTACCGACGAAGTCTGGAACGCCTGGCAACAAACCCAACTTAACAATACCTTCATCAGTTTTCCATTCACCGGTCACCTACTCCCACTCGAAGAACCTCAAGCCCTAGCTAACAAAATCCTGTCTCACCTATAAATTAGCCCTCACTCTTCAGTTTCTCTTTACCACTATTGCCGTAGGAGATCTATCCCTATTCGACCACTGGGAGAATCTATCCCTATCACATAAGTGATCTATCCCTTATTTCCCTTATATTACTTCCAAAATAAAAACAATGAAACTCAATATCCTCTTCTTATTATTTGTCATTACCTTTTTTAATCAAAGCTGTTCAACCGCTCAGAATATTCAAGCAAGTAAGGTTGATGATTGGGTCAAAAAACAAATGCCAGTAGCTCTTGCTGAACATCGTGAATTGGTAAGTATTCCTTGCGATGCGTTCTATCCTGAAGACATGACTAAAAATATAAAATGGCTAAAAACCGCATTCGAGAAAAGAGATTTTAAAATAAAAATCCTGGAAACACCAAGTATCCCGATCGTTTTAGCAGAGCGAGTTATTGATCCAAATTTACCAACAGTATTATTTTATATTCATTTCGATGGCCAACCAGTAGATCCATCCGAGTGGGACCAGGACAACCCATTCGTACCTGTTATAAAAAAAGAAAAAACAGATGGATCTTGGGAACTTGTTTCTTATGATGATTTGGAAAACTG
Organism: uncultured Saprospiraceae bacterium; assembly: GCA_937921595.1. GTDB lineage: Bacteria > Bacteroidota > Bacteroidia > Chitinophagales > Saprospiraceae > JAHDHW01. The sequence continues at coordinate 11,853 of CAKZTD010000227.1, read as the reverse complement.
GGACAAAGATTGGCGGATCTTTGCTAGAGCAGCAGCTGATGATAAAGGCCCAATTATTATGTTTCTCAATGCGCTCGATATTTTGGAAAAACAAAAACTTAAACCAGCTTACAATATAAAAGTCCTACTCGATGGCGAAGAAGAAAAAGGTTCAAGAGGACTAAAGGAAACGGTAGAAAAATACAAAAAAGAATATGCAGCAGATCGATTAATTATCATGGACGGTCCAGCGCACCCTACCAATCGACCAACCTTAACTTTTGGTTGCCGAGGTATTACCTCAGCGACGCTGGTTGTCTATGGGCCAAAGGTTCCTCAGCACTCAGGGCACTATGGAAACTATGCACCAAACCCAGCCTTCCGAGCAGCTAAATTGCTGTCTAGTATGAAAGACGAAGACGGTCGAGTCCTGATCAAAGGTTTTTACGATGGTATCGTGATGGACGAAAAAACACAGGCGATCCTAACCGCTGTTCCAGATGACCAAAAATCAATTCAAGCTCAAATTGGAATTGCTTTACCAGACAAAGTAGGTGCTACTTATCAAGAAGCTTTACAATATCCATCACTCAATGTTAGAGGTATGTCTTCTGCATGGATTGGTGCACAGACTCGAACCATCGTCCCCGATAAAGCGGTAGTTCAGCTCGGTATTCGACTTGTCAAAGAAACGGAAGGAAAGCGAATGCTGGCATTGCTGAAAACCCATATCGAATCCAAAGGTTATTACGTCATCGATCGAGAACCTACAGAAGAAGAAAGACTCAAATATCCAAAGATCGCTACCTTTATCGAACGGTCAGTCACCAATGCTTTCCGAACAGAGATAGAATCTCCAACAGGGCAATGGTTGACCAAAGCCATCAAGAATATTTACAACGAAGAACCTGTTCGCATCCGAACGATGGGAGGTACTATTCCTGTTACGCCAATTATTCAAACACTCGGTATTTCAGCAGCTATTGTTCCCATGGTTAATATGGATAATAATCAACACAGTCCTAATGAAAACCTCCGAGTCGGCAACCTATACAATGGTATAAAAACCTGTCTCGGAATCTTTACCCAGAAATTAGAATAAGTACTAAAGCTTTCTGTGAATCTCTGCGTATTCTGTGGTTCAATAAAATAATCAATGAAAATAAACAACCAACACTACCACACCATCTGGCTAAAATCAAATAACGAATCTACCATTCAGATCATCGATCAGCGATCCCTGCCCCATGACTTCATCATCGAAGACATCACGACTGTTGACCAAATGGCCATCGCCATCAAAGACATGCATCTTCGAGGCGCGCCGCTCATCGGAGTCGCCGCAGCATTTGGAATGTACTTGGCAGCGCTTGAAGCTAATTCAGGTACTTTTCAAATAGATATGGACCGTTTCGCAGAACAACTCAAAGCAACTCGTCCGACAGCAGTTAATCTAGCTTGGGCCGTAAATCAGCAGCTCGAATTAATTCAAAATAAATCCTTCACAGATCCAAAAATATTTTTACAAAAAGCAAAAACAATTAAACAAGACAGCATTGACCGATGTAAAAGAATGGGCGAGTTTGGTCTGAGTTTGATTCAGGATATTTATAATAAAAAACAATCCACGATAAATATTCTTACTCATTGTAATGCTGGATGGTTAGCCTGCATCGATTATGGAACAGCAACGGCTCCAATCTATGCCGCCTATGATTCTGGAATTCCTGTACATGTCTGGGTAGATGAAACCCGTCCAAGAAATCAAGGTGCTAGACTTACTGCATTCGAATTGCAAGAACATGGTGTTCCTCATACTGTGATCACCGATAATGCCGGAGGTCACTTGATGCAACATGGTGAGGTAGACCTAGTTATCGTCGGAACAGACCGAACAACCCGCACCGGAGATGTCTGCAATAAAATCGGAACGTACCTTAAAGCCCTCGCAGCCCAAGATAATAATGTACCTTTTTATGTTGGTGCTCCAACTAGTAGCATCGACTTCTCTCTAAGCGATGGCCTCAGAGAAATTCCCATAGAACTCCGGAACGAAAGCGAAGTGAAATACATTCAAGGTAAACATGAAAACACCATCAAGGAAGTCCTTCTGACACCCGAAAAAAGCCCAGCAGCAAACTATGCTTTCGATGTCACTCCAGCCAGACTGGTTACTGGTCTCATTACTGAATTTGGAATTATCCCCGCCAACGAATCAAGCATAAAATCTCTGATTCTTCAGACATAATATTCAATATGTCGATCTTCGGAAAAATAATTCTAATGCAAAATTTCACCCTCTGTGAGAATCCAAGTTTCAATCTGTGGAAATCCGTGTCAAAAATTAACTATATTTATTACCAAATATTTTCAAACTAAAAACAAAACAAAAGATGAATCCAATTTTAAGAAACGTCCTCATTTTTATTGTAGCTTGGTTTGTCGGAAGTATTGTAAATGTTGCCTTAGTGAATCTAGGTCCATCCGTATTTCCATTGCCAGAAGGAGCAAGTGTAGCAGACATGGAAAGCCTCAAAGCAAGCATGCTTTTATTTGAACCAAAAAATTTCATATTTCCATTTTTAGGTCATGCTGTAGGAACATTAGTTGGGGCATTTATAGCCGCAAAATTTGCAGCAAATAATCACATGAAATTAGCCTTAGGGATTGGAGTGTTTTTTCTACTTGGTGGAATTTACGCAGTTTATTTATTAGGAGGCCCATTGTGGTTTAAAGCCTTAGATTTAATCGTAGCCTACATTCCAATGGCTTGGCTCGGAGGTCGATTAGCCGGAAGAAAATGGGACGATCCAACAGATAGAAATATTGATACATCAGAAATTTTAGATGCCTAATGAGAAAAATAATTATAGCTTCAAAGAACCCAGTAAAAATAAGTGCAGTCAAAATTGGCTTCGAAAAAGTATTCTCAGAAAGTACTTACGAATATGAAGGTGTCTCCGTTCCTTCGGGAGTCGGAGACCAACCAATGAGTGATGCCGAAACGTTGAAAGGAGCAATGAACCGAGCCTCCAATGCAAAAGCACACACTTCTGAGGCAAGTTACTGGGTTGGGATCGAAGGAGGTATTGAAAAAGTCGGAGCGGATATGATGGCATTTGCATGGATCGTGATACTATCAAATGATACTATCGGAAAGGCCAGAACTGGAGCTTTTTTCCTGCCACCCAAGGTTGTTGAACTCATTGACGAAGGCAAAGAATTAGGCGAAGCCGACGATATCGTTTTTGGTCATACGAATTCCAAACAACAAGGTGGAGCTGTAGGCTTACTCACTCAAAATATCATCGACCGAACGAGCCTCTATGTTAACGCCGTCATTATGTCCCTCATCCCTTTTAAAAATAAAACCCTTTATTAAATCTTCGCGTGCGCTATGTTTCTGTGTGTGCTTTGTATCTAAATTATGAGGAAAAAAATAAATATCAACACTTGGTATCGACAACATCAATTCAATTTCTTTAAAGACTTTGATGAACCGTTCTGGGGAGTCACAATCGAAGTTGATTGCACTATTGCTTATGAATCCGCAAAAGTGAAAGACCGCTCTTTCTATCTCAGTTATCTCCACAAATCGATGCTTGCAGTCAATGCAATTGAAGCATTTAGATATCGAATGGAAGGCGAAGACGTTTTTCTTTATGATACCGTTGGAGCTTCAGCGACAGTTATTCGAGAGAATGGCACTTTCGGTTTTTCTTATGTCGATTTTCATGAAAAATATGATGATTTTGCAGAAGTAGCAAATAAAGAATTTGAACGAGTGAGAAATAATAATGATCTTATTCCTGGTTCCGCTTCTGCAAATGTTGTTCATTATTCGTCTCTTCCTTGGATTAAATTTACCGGGTTATCTCATGCTCGGGATTTTAAACGTCAGGATACTGCCCCGAAGATTTCTTTTGGTAAAATGACGGAGTCAGAAGGGAAAAAAATAATGCCGGTTTCTATCCATGTTCATCATGCATTAGTCGATGGCTTGCATGTTGGTCAGCATCTTGAGGAGTTCCAGAAATTATTAATTTCCTAATAACAAATGGAGATCATACCAATCTACATAGAAACAGATCGATTGTTAATCAAAACGTATACTTTAAGCGATGCTCCAGTCTTGCATCAGTTTGTAAAGGAAAATGTCTTTATGCTTTATGATACTGGCCCGATGACTTTGCGGAATAACAGCTCTCTTGCGGGATCCAAAACATTTCTTGAAAAGGTAGAGCAAGAGCGTTTATCAGGGAAGTGGATATGGAATGGTATTTTTGAAAATGAAAATCTGATTGGGCAAACAACGATTTATCATTTGAATACTAATGAAAAAGCGACGGAATTTTCTTATTTTATTACTTACCAAAAAATGGGGAAAGGTTTCGCAACGGAAGTCATGAAAGCACTTGTTGATTATTGTTTTAAAAACTTAAATCTTCCAAAACTAAACCTCCGAATCAATCCCGATAATATTGCTAGTATTCGAGTGGCAGAAAAATTAGGATTTCAAAAAACGAGTATAGAAAACCAAAGATTTAAAACTTACCATGGAAATTATATCGACCAAGATGTCTTTGAATTGAAATCTTCTTTTTAAATTTAAGTCCTTAAATACACCATTTACAAAATCATATTATGCAGTACGAAGCAAATACGGTTAAAGAATACATCGATCAATTACCAGACGATCGAAAAGCTGCAATTAAAAAACTCCGAGCAGTGATTAATAAAAACCTACCAAAAGGTTTTAAAGAACAACTCCATTACAAAATGCCAGGTTGGGTCGTACCGTTTTCAAAGTACCCTGATGGTTATCATGTATCAAAAGGCGCATTACCGCTGCATTTTATTAACATCGCTTCTCAGAAAAACTTCGTAGCACTCTACCATAGCGGTATTTATTCAGACCCTAAACTCCACGATTGGTTTGTCAGCGAATTTCCAAAACATTGCAAACGCAAACTCGATATGGGAAAAAGCTGTATTCGGTTTAAAAAAATAGAAGACATCCCTTATGATCTGATCGGGGAGTTAGCGACTAAGGTTACAGTGGATCAGTGGATTGAGACTTATGAAGCTGCGCTGAAGCGCAAGTGATGGAATTTTATTCAGCTTAGCTGAATAAAATAGTGATTCGATTCGAGACGACTACGTCATATCGAATAGGGATAGATCTAATTCGGCGGAGCCTCTTAGATAGGGATAGTCTTGCTGCGCAAGAAGTGAGGTTTCAGTTAGACAATAGGAAAAAATTAAAATTTAGTAGACCTTGTTTCCCAAATTAATTTGCTCCAATGAACCATGTGAGTCCCCAGATATTAATTCCCTCTTATCTAACGTCATACCCCCGCTATTCGTGCAACGAATCTATCCCTCATCACTATCGTTCGCAGAACGATCTATTCCCATTCCAATTCATCGGAATCTATCCCGACTCCGGTTATCAGAAGAAATCTACCCTTTCCAATCTCTAGCAGGAATTTTTTGAGTAAAAAACTACAACTTTCAAAAGAAAAAGAAGACCTTTGCGCTTTCAAATTTCTTGAGCAAAATCAAATCTTCCATTATGATTCTATTCTTTGGAGACACCGCTGAAAAAGTATTTGCAGTACAGGTGTCTAAGACGCTTTCTATTGAGGATATTCAAAAATTGGTATGGCTATTTGGAAACGGTAATCAGATCGAAGGGGATCAGGTTGAAGGTATCTTTGTAGGCCCTAGAGCTGCGATGGTTACACCTTGGAGTACCAATGCGGTAGAAATTACCCAAAATATGGCAATCACCGGGATTGAAAGAATCGAGGAATTTCATTCTATGGCACCAGGAGAGAAATTTGATCCGATGCTATTTCAAAAATTTGAAGGTTTAAATCAAGAAATTTTTGTGGTCAATATCGAGCCAGAATCGGTAAAAGCCATTGAAGATATTGCAGCTTATAATGCTTCGGAAGGACTAGCGCTGAACGAAGAAGAAGTGAATTATTTAAAAGAAGTTGCTGAAAGAATCGGAAGACCTTTGACAGATTCTGAAGTGTTTGGATTTTCGCAGGTAAATAGTGAGCATTGTCGACATAAAATTTTCAATGGAATTTTTGTAATCGATGGAGAAGAACAACCTGTTTCTCTTTTTAAAATGATCAAAGAAACCTCAAAAGAAAATCCAGAAAATATCGTCTCGGCTTATAAAGATAATGTCGCTTTTATAAAAGGACCCAAAGTGACACAGTTTGCTCCGAAGCGTCCAGATGTTCCGGAATACTACGAAAAGAAACCTTTCGAATCGGTTATTTCCATAAAAGCGGAAACGCATAATTTTCCAACGACGGTTGAACCATTCAATGGAGCAGCAACTGGATCAGGTGGAGAAATTCGAGATCGACTAGCTGGAGGGAAAGGCTCTTTACCGCTCGCAGGTACAGCCGTTTATATGACCTCTTATTCGAGATTAAAAGAAGATCGACCTTGGGAACATGGGATGGAAGAACGGGAATGGTTGTATCAAACACCAATGGATATTTTAATCAAAGCATCAAATGGTGCTTCTGATTTTGGAAATAAATTCGGACAACCTTTAATCACCGGATCGCTTTTGACTTTCGAGCATGAAGAAGAAACGAGAATGTTGGGCTTCGATAAAGTCATCATGATGGCTGGAGGTATTGGTTATGCAAAAGCGGATCAAGCTTTAAAAGATGAGCCTAAACCTGGCGATAAAATAGTCATCCTTGGAGGAGATAATTATAGAATCGGAATGGGAGGAGCTGCGGTTTCTTCTGCGGATACTGGAGAGTTTGACTCAGGGATTGAATTGAATGCAGTACAACGTTCTAATCCGGAGATGCAAAAACGTGTGGCGAATACGATTCGAGGAATGGTGGAAAATGATGTCAATCCAATCGTCTCTATCCATGATCATGGAGCAGGTGGACATTTAAATTGTCTGTCAGAATTAGTAGAAGATACAGGAGGGAAAATCGAACTGGATAAATTACCAGTTGGTGATCCTACGCTTTCCGCAAAAGAAATTATCGGTAACGAATCACAAGAACGAATGGGCTTAGTGATCAATCAGAAGGATGTTGAAATGTTGCAAAGAATTGCTGATCGCGAACGTTCGCCGATGTATCAAGTTGGAGAAGCAACAGGTGATGATCGCTTTACTTTTGAATCAGCAAAGACTGGTGAAAAGCCAATGGATCTGATGATGAGCGATATGTTTGGAAGTTCTCCGACGACGTATATGCGAGATCAAAAAATCACTCGGACATATGCAGATGTAGAATACAGTGCGGACCAAATTCAAAAATATATCAAAGCAGTTTTAAGACTTGAAGCAGTTGCGTGTAAAGACTGGTTGACAAATAAAGTGGACCGATGTGTTGGTGGACGAGTAGCAAAACAACAATGTACTGGACCTCTTCAATTACCATTGAATAATTGTGGAGTAATGGCTTTGGATTATGATAGCTTAGAAGGAATTGCAACATCAATTGGACACTCACCAGTAAGCGGATTACTTAATCCCGTTGCTGGATCTAGAAATTCAATTGCAGAAGCATTGACCAATATCGTATGGGCTCCATTGAAAGATGGTTTAAAATCTGTAGCACTTTCTGCTAACTGGATGTGGCCTTGCAAAAATGAAGGCGAAGATGCTCGTTTGTACGAAGCAGTGAAAGCGATCTCGGAATTTTCAATTGCTTTGGGTGTAAGTGTTCCAACTGGAAAGGATTCGCTTTCAATGAAGCAAAAATATAATGACAAAGAAGTGATCGCTCCGGGTACTGTTATCGTTACAGCAGCTGGAAATTGTAATGATATTTTAAAAATAGTAGAACCTGTTTTACAAAAAGAAGGAGGCGATATTTATTATATCAATCTTTCAAAAGATACACACAAATTGGGCGGTTCTTCTTTCGCTCAAGTGCAAAATAAAATTGGAGTTTCGGCACCAAATATTTTAGATGCAGATTATTTTAAAAATGCATTTAATACCATTCAGGATTTAATCAAAGCGAGAAAAATATTAGCAGGTCACGATATTTCTGCTGGTGGGATGTTGACTACTTTATTAGAAATGTGTTTTTCAGATAATGAATTAGGAGCAGAGATTGATCTTTCAGCGATTGGAGAAACGGATAGCATTAAATTATTGTTCGCGGAAAATTCGGGGATTATTTTCCAAGCTGTTGATAACTCTGTGGAAAACATTTTAAAAGAAAAGAATATCGATTTTTTCAATATCGGAAAAACAGTAGAAACAGAAAAAGTGACTATTATCAATGGAGAAGAAACGCATGATTTCGATATTCGAGAATTGAGAGATGCTTGGTATGAAACTTCATTTTTGTTAGATCAAAAACAATCTGGCTTAACCAAAGCGACGGAACGTTATAATAATTACGATCATCAAAATCTAAAATACACTTTTCCAGAAAACTTTGATGGAAAACGACCAGTGATTGACGCATCAAAACCAAGACCCAAAGCAGCAATCCTACGAGAGAAAGGTTCTAATTCTGAGCGTGAAATGGCAAATGCCATGTACCTTGCTGGCTTCGATGTGAAAGATGTTCATATGACGGATTTGATTTCAGGAAGAGAAACTTTGGAAGACATTCAATTTCTTGGAGCAGTTGGAGGATTTTCAAATTCTGATGTTTTAGGGTCTGCTAAAGGATGGGCCGGAGCATTTAAATATAATGAAAAAGCAAGAATAGCTTTAGAAAATTTCTTTAAACGTGATGATGTACTTTCTGTAGGAATTTGCAATGGTTGTCAATTGTTTTTAGAGTTAGACCTGATTAATCCGGAGCATGAAAAACCATCGCGGATGTTGCATAATGATTCGAATAAACACGAGAGTGCATTTACTTCGGTAGAAATTGGTGAGAATAATTCTGTGATGTTATCGACTTTCGCAGGGACGAAATTAGGAGTGTGGATTTCTCATGGAGAAGGTAAATTTAACTTGCCTTTAGCTGCAGATCAGTATAACATTATTGGTCGTTACGGTTATGCAGAATATCCAGCGAATCCAAACGGTAGTGATTATAATACAGCGATGCTTTGTAGTTCTGATGGTCGTCACTTGGTAACGATGCCACATATTGAGCGATCTATTTTTCAATGGAACTGGGCGCATTATCCAAAGGGTAGAGTGGATGAGGTTTCGCCTTGGGTAGAAGCTTTTGTTAATGCTAAGAATTGGGTGGATGCGAAAAATGAAACAGTAGTAGGTGTGGCGAATGAAGAATTGGGATTAGAAGGTTAAGAAAAATATCTTTGGTCATTCGTAGTGTTTTACGAGTGACCAAAGACTTATTTTTAAAACTAAAAAACCGCAATTTTCTTATTGATGATTTTGTTTTCTACACCTATACTTAGATGATAAATTCCCTTCGGTAAATCTGATAAATCTATTGGATTGCTATCTTTCTTTACGGATCTAATAAATCTTCCACTAGAATCAAATATAGAAAAAGAAGAGATTTCGTTATTGCTTTTATTTTCAATAAATAAATAATCACTTGTTGGATTTGGATAAAGCACAAAGTTGAAATTAGTTTCTTCTAAATCATTTACAGGAGTCGTAGGGTCAAAAATAATTTGAACCTCCTCGGCACTAAGCGCTCTGTCATAAATTAGTACATCATCCATAGCTCCAAAAAATTGGAAAGCATTAGGAAGGTTGAATTGAGTTCCAATCAATAAACTAGCATTGTTATTTGTAATGGTATTGCTATATGCGGCACCAGTAATGAATTGTCCATCTTGGTAGATTTTGACGGAATCTCCATCGTATGTAGAAACAACATGAGTCCAGGTATCGATTAATACGGAATTCCCATCAAGGGGTGTGGGCATATCTAAATTCCATCGAACAAGATTTCCGTCCGGGTTTATTCCTAAGTAATATCCACCGGAATTAAATCCATCCCATTTGGAAATTATTGCAGACCAATCATTTAGTTGTGTAGGATTGATCCATGCTGCTATTGAAATGGAGTCACTTAATTGATAAGCTGTTGGATTGCCAGCATCTACATGTCCGCCATTAAAAAGTAAGGCTCCATCTTCATTTCCAAAGCGATCTAGGGAAGGGGAGACGTCACCAACGATAGTTCCATCATGGCTCATTCCACTAGAGTCAGCAGCAATACCATCAAACATATAGTAACCAATTAGTCCATCTACAGGAATCTGGGCGTGACTGGATATAGGAAAGAATGAAATAAAAAGGAACACAAAAAAAAGGTTGGAATTTTCCATAGCTATAAATATTAAAGTTGAGAGAATACTCTAATATAATTTTTTTGGAAAGAAAATTAAAGGGAACGCTATGATTTTAGAATAATAAGAAGGCGAATTATTAAAATGCGGTTAAACTACTTAGGTGTTTTTTTTATAAATAATACTTGACTACTGGAGTAAATCCCGATGTTCAATCGCCCATTTTAGTAAGCCGTTTTGCTCGCCGATTAATTCCAGTTTTTTACTGATATTGGTTCGGTGATTAGCGACAGTTTTTGGACTGATGAATAACATGCCAGCGATTTCTGGAGTTGTTTTTTGTAATGCAATTAATTTTAAAATATTGATTTCATGATCAGAAAGATTGCTAAGAATATTGTCAGCTTGTTGGTTTTGGTTTAAGAGAAATTGGGTGAGGCTGGCATTGACATAAGCTTGTCCTTGAGCAACCGAACGAATGCATTTTATGATCTCATCCTCATTACTTTCTTTGAGTAGATAACCTTTTGCACCTGCCTTGATTGCATTTTGAAAAAAGGTTTCATCTTTAAATAAGGTGAGTAAAATAAATTGAGTTTTTATTCCTTCATTTAATAAGATTTTGACAACTTCCAATCCAGAATAGAAAGGCATCTCAATGTCGAGGATCGCAATGTCAGGTTGGATCGTTCGGATTTTATCGATGGCTTCTTGCCCATCAGCGGCGCTACCGACCCACTCTAATTCATTTGTTTCTTTTATAAGATGAGTAATGCCTTTTCGTAAAATTGGATGATCATCTGCGTTGAAAACTTTTATTGACATTGTTATTGGTTTTTGATTTTAGTTATATCAATACTTCTCCTTCGGGATTCTAATCTCAAGAACAGTTCCTTCAGGGGAACCTTTTTTAATATTAAAAGTTCCTCCAGTATTTGAAATCCGCTCATGCATGGTACGCAACCCTAGACTTTTTGATTGGATGACTGCCAATTCATGATCGAAACCTTTTCCGTTGTCTTGGATTTTTATAAAAATATCTTTGTCCGATGATTGAATGCTCACTTTGGCTGCGGTTGCTTCCGCATGTTTGACAATATTGCTGAATGCTTCTTGAATGACTCGGTAAATATTGATTTCTGCTTTTCCAGAAAGTTGTTGATCGATATCGTCAATTTCTGAAGTAATAAATAAATCAGATGACCGATCAATTTTTGTGATGATCGCTTTGATCGTAGCCGTCAATCCGAATTTCTCTAATTGGAAAGGATGAAGATCTTGAGAAATAGAACGTACTTCTTCAAGTGTACTACTAATCATTTGTTGGTTTTCAAGGGTTGTTTCGTGTGAGGACTCCATCTGTTTTTTAATTAATAAAAGAGATTGTCCAACACCATCATGCAAGTCTCTGGCAATCCGTTTTCGCTCTTCTTCTTGTGCATGGATTAAAGCGTCGGCAAATTGAATTTTGTCATTTCGCTCTTTTCTGATTTTATTTAAACGAAAGCCAAAGAAGCCTATAAGGCCAGTAATAAGTCCACCACCCATAAGGTAATTTCTTTGTGTTGAAATTTTATCATTTGAGTTTTCTAACTCTAAAATATCTTTCTGCTGGTTTAAAATTTCCTTTTC
>CAKZTD010000226.1 GCA_937921595.1 uncultured Saprospiraceae bacterium | reverse complement strand
TCTTTTTGATTTTGAGCAAAAGAGGTGTTGAATAGAAAGAAAGAGAAAAAGAGGAGAAACGAGATTTTTGTTTTTTGCTTTATTAAGGTCATAGTTGTGGCTGTTAGAACTTGGGTTCTGGTTTTCATAATTTTATATTTTATATGTAAAGTAGGAGTCTGGATGACTAGTTTGAATTTCTAATGTGATATCAGAAGAAGTTCAAACTTATAATAATTTTTGTATTGAAATATTGAGATGTGTGTTATTAATCAATTTTCCTTTTCATAATTTTTGAAAAGGTTTATCATTTCTTGATTCCCACTTTTTCGTGCTTGTTCGACAGCTCTTTTTTTATAAGAAGGACCGAGATTAGGATCGGCGCCTTTCTCTAATAAAAGTTTGGCCATTTTGAAATGATTATTTGTTACTGCTTTGATGAGGGCGGTATTTTGCTCGGAGTCCATAGTATTTACATTAGCACCTCTCTTGAGCAATATTTCTACGGTGGAGTATTTTTCATTTTTAGCAGCAATATTTAGTGCTGTTCCTTCTTTAGTATCAATCACATTGATATTCGCTCCTCTGTTCAGTAATAACTTTACAATATCGTCATGCCCGTTTTGAGCAGCAGCAATAAGCGCGTATCCACGACCATAGTTACTAGCATTGACATCTGCTCCTTTGTCTAATAAAAGATTGAGATTTACAATCTTCTCCTTCTTCTTTCCATTTAAAACAGCGGAGTGAAGTGCTGATTGGCGGCCAGAATTCGGAAAATTAACTTCTGCACCTTTATCTAAGAGGAAAGCGACCATTTCGGTATTGCCCCGTCGAATAGCATTAGAAAGTGGAGATCCCTGGCTTCCAGTATAAGCATTGATATCTGCGCCATTTGCTAAAAGAATTTCGGCTGTTTTCATATGTCCATTGGTAGCAGCATGAGTAAGAGCAGTTCCTCGGACTTCAGTAGATATATCGACCTTGGCCCCCTTATCAATAAGAAAAGTGACGATTTGATGGTGTCCTAATTCTGCAGCACAATGAAGTGCTGTACCGTAGCGATCAGATTTGTTATTGAAGTCAGCTCCATTATCGATCATAAGTTTGACTAATTCTAGCTTTCCAGAAGTTGCTGCTGCCATAATAGGTGACTCTTGCTCTTTGCCATTAGACTTTACACTTGCTCCTGCATCAAGAAGTAGTTGTATGATATTTAGACGTCCATGTTTTACGGCAAATACCATAGGACTTGCTGGTTCTTGAGTTTTTTGACCATGAAAGTTTCTTCTTAGATTTGATTCAGGATCAATGCAATTGGGGTCAACTGATTTGAGTAATTCTTTGACACGACTAATGTCTTTATTTGTAATTGCATCAATAAGGCCTTTGCAATCATTGGAATTGCTTCCGAAATCTTTTTCTTGTTTTTTTCTTTTTTTCTTGGTTTCAGGATTCATCAGTGCATCTAGTTCAATGGCAATCGAAACAGAGTTGATTGCAAATCCAGCATTATTTTCTAATAGATATTTGGTGTACCTAAGGTGTTCTCGATGTTCTGTAGCAACTGATGCTGGTAGCTTATCGATATCTAGATTTTTTATCAGCTCTTTATATTTATTTGAATCTTCATTCATAATTGCGTCTGCAATTTCTTCATTATCTAAAGCTGTGCAAATATCAAAATCACGTCTTCCTTTGTAATTGTTTGGTTGAACATCATTTTCAAATACGTTTACTACTTTGTCTTTTATAATGATGCTTGAGGTAACAGGATTGATGTAAATATTGGTATGCTCACTGATCAGACATTTGATGAAATCGAAATTTTCATAGTCTTTAGCTTCTGCACTTGGGAAACAACTTGGATCTACAATTTTTAATAAGTCACGTACTTTTTCAACATCTCCTTTCTTCGTAGCTTTTTGAAGTTTTTCGCAAGTAGATTTGCCATCTGTTGAATTGTCAAAGGTATTGCTTTCGCTAGTTGTGTGAGGAGTAGGAGAGTGGTTAGTGCTATTGACAATTGAATTTTGAGATTCTATTTCCTGCTTCTCTTTCTCGCTGTTTTCTACTTTATTTGTAGTAGAAGTATTCAGGTCCGTTGGACTTCCAATTGCTTTCTGTTCTGTAATTGGTAGGTTTGGAATTATTGTATTCATTGCATTGGAAACCATTGGCTTATTTAAAAACAAAACCATAGTAAAAAGTAATGGAATAAGAAAAGCATATTTCCATGAACTATGTGGATTTGATTTTTTAGTATTCATTTTATGAATTCTTTGCTTCAAAAGAGATTGATTATAATTTGTGGTCAGAGTTAACGGTGCGTTGTCGGTTCCGATTCTTAGCAAGTTTAATTGATAAGATTCTTTTTCGGTAGTTTCATCTTTTATCAAAAGACTGTCTGTTTGATACTCTATATTTTTTTCGATTTCTTTCCTGAAAAACCAAATCATTGGGTTGAACCAGAATAAGGCAATGGCGACTTCGGATAGAAGAATATCAATGGTATGAAATTGTTTTACGTGAATGGTTTCATGCTTGATGATTTGCTCATAGGTGTCGAATTCGTAAGCTTCAGGATTTATGAAAATGTACTTGAAAAAAGAACAAGGCTCTTTGAATTTTATAGAGTTTACAAGCGTATGCCCGATATCATGAACCTTGTCTTTGGTCTTTATTATTTTATAAAAAATATTTCCTAATTGAGAAATCAATCTAAAAAGGAAAACGATGACACCGAAGTAATAGATCAATAATAGCCAATATTTGATCCCTTTCTTTTCTTGTGTTGAACGAAGATCATCTGTATTAGAGTTTGCTGTATTGTTCTCAATCTTTGACACTTTAGATTTAGTTGACGGTGATTCATTAATTGATAAATCTTCTTGTTTTGGAGCACTTTCAATTGGTGTTTTCGATATTGTAGCTATCGAGTTATCAGGGTGGATTTCATGTTTTTCAATAAAAGAAGATACAATTCCCTGCTGGTTAATAAATTCAGGAAGCGTAACAAATGGAAGAATGAAAACGAGTAATAAACTTCCTAAAAGGTAGAATCTATTTGCGGTAAAGAAACTCTCTTTTTCAAGAATTATTTTATAAAATATTAATAAGATACTTGTTATAATGGTAGCTTTAATGAGGAAGATGATCATAGCTTTATGATTTTTTAGATTTGACTACTTTTATTAATTCTTTCAATTCTTTTTCTGTTAAGTTTTCTTTTTTAGCAAAATGAGTAAACATTTTTTCAAAAGAATCGCCAAAAAATTTCTTTTTTATATCTCCTAAATGTTCTTCACGATAATCTTCAAAATCTATAGCTGGACTGTACTGATGAGTATTGCCAAGCATCTTAGACTTTAGAAAACCTTTCTTGACTAATATTTTTACAATAGTAGCAACCGTATTATAATGAGGCTTTGGTTCAGGAAGAGCTTCCATGATATCGCGAATAAATGCAGTATCTAGTCGCCAGACGATCTGCATAATCTGATCTTCTCTTTTTGCTAATTGTTGCATAATATAAGATTTTAAAAAACGTAGTCTACTAATTGCTTAGTAAATGTACTAATAAATTAGTAGTGCTACTAATTTATTAGTAGTTATTTTGAAATTTATTTTTTGAAGAGTAGAAAAAGGATTTGATAATTGTTAGAAAATAAGTTTGGATTGCTTATTTATTAAGAGGTAGATGTAGAGCTTAAGAACCTGTCCAAAATTTATCCTTCGGGCTACAAAATCACACTTTAAGAACCTGATTTCGCATTTTTGTATTCCCATAGCTAAGGCTATGAAAAGGCAAAAACACTTCTTCAGAACCTTAAGTTGAGTTTTTTCGCCATCGAAAACAAAGTTTGGACAGGTTCTGAAATTATGAAATTTTAATTTTAAAATGTGATTGAATCCAACTTGCATTCTCAAGTTATACGTTTTAATTCTAAGGAGATTTTAATTTAATTTTATATTTTTACTTTGATATGTACTAAAAATATAGAATAAACATGACGAAACTAAAACTAATCTTTTCCTGCTTTTTTGTATTTCTTTATTTAGGAAATCTATTTGCTCAAAACCCTTCTCCCTTTTCCAGAACTTATGTTGACACCCTTCCAAAACGATTTGAAATAGATGTTACCGATTTAAGAAATCATATTTATGAAGATATTCCTGATGCTTTGCGGAATAAAGAATTCCCTCGGAAAACGTATAGATTTGCAGACTTATCTTCTATTCATGTTTCTAGTCTTTTGTCTAGTGGACAGGTATATAGCGATTGGACTTCTTTGGAACAATACGTTAATAAGATTTTAGAAAAGGTTGTTCCAGAAGAATTAAAAGATGAAAAATTCTTACATGTTTATTTAATTAAAAGCCCTGATTTTAATGCTTTTATGACCCCCTCAGGAATGATGTTTATGAATATTGGTTTGTTTGCTGATATTGAAGACGAAGCTACACTAGCTGGGATTCTTGCTCATGAATTGGCTCACCATTATTTAAAACATTCAATTAATACTTATGTAAAATCTGAAAATGGAGATTTCGATTCTAGGATATTATATAAAAATGATAACTCCAGTAAATTCTCTATAAAGTCTGAATTAGAAGCGGACTCTTTAGCTTTTCAGTGGATAAGTGATTCAGGATTTAATACAAATGGGCTTTTCCAAGCTTTTAAAATTTCAGAGCGTCAAGAGCAAAAAACATTAGCTCAGTATTGGGATATGTGGGAAATCACTGCATCGACTCATCCTACATCTGGAAAGAGACTTGAAAGACTTGATCATTTTCATGAAGCAGAAAGTAATCCAACTGGCAAAGCTTTCATGGTCAGTAAAAATGGATTTATAGAATTTCAAAAGCAAGCAAAAACAGAAGTTCTTAAATATTTGTTGATTAATTTTAGCTATTTAGAATGTATTGAAAAGGCGTTTATTTATCACCTTTATGATGTAGAAAATCCTACTTATGTATATTACATAATGGAAGCTATTCGTAGAGCAGGGTATCTAGATTCCAGTTTTTGGAGTAAAAACTTTATATCATTCACTTATCTAAAAGAAGTAATCACTGAAGATGAAAGAAAAAAAGTTAGACTAAAATCTCACCTGTTTGAAGAATTTCCTCAGAAAATATTAGCCTTACCGGAGGATGCATTTGAAAAGATACAAGGAAAATTTTATTGGGAAGGTGAACCAAAATTTACAAGCAATGAAGAAGCTTTTTTGTTTTTTGAACAGGTCGGCGAATTATACGAAAATCCGGAATGTATTTTATCAAAAGCACTATCTGTATCTTATAATGAAAAGTTGTTAAAAGAATATTTAACTAAATATTTAACTAAAGAAAATATCATTTATAAGGATTTTGCAGAAGCACTTCTAAATGGAGAATTAAAATCAAGTTTAAATAATAAAAAACTAAGCATTGTAAGTGACTTCATCTTGGTGGTTAAACAAGGAGATGACCATATTCCGATTAGAGAAGAAAACAGCTCTGATATAGAATACTTAAAAAGTTTAGTGGATAATATAGCTGGAGCATTTACAGATCGGGAGTTTGTTTTAAAACCAGAATTGAAATATTCAAAGATGAATGATTTTTTGATTTTGTCTGAACTTGAGCGATTTTCTTTTATTTCTATATTAGCTAGAGGAGACCAAACGGAATTATTTATTCTGAATCCTAAGTATTGGGAATTTATGAAAAAACAGAATGTCAATGAGATTGAATTCATTAATTGCCAGTATTACGACAATCGAAAATATCAATACAAATTGGAGCCTTATAAAGAAATTGCAAATACAAATTTAGAGGAGCTTTTTTCAGCAGTCAAGAAGCATAGATATTTTGAAGTAATGATCTCAAGTGTTAGAGCTGTGGAAGGACTAAGAATGAAGACGCTATATTATGGAGGTGAAGAAAAGTTAGCATTTAAAAATCCCGCATATCAGCAAGTGATCGATACAATAAAAGAAAAAGTTAAGCTTCGAGATAAAAAGATTAAGGAGCAGGATGAACAAATTAAAGAGGAAGAGGAAAGAAATAAAAAGTTGGAGAAAAATTAAAGTAAATTCAATTTCCCTTTACGTTTAAAAACTTTTCCTCCAAAATAAGATCCTCCACAAAAACACCAATCTAATTTTTCTAGAAAGGCAATTGCATTTTCGGGGGTGATTTTGTTTGCGTCTCTTTCTGAAATCATTCCAGAATACCATCTTCCAGATTGGGAAAAACTTTCGTATTCTATAAAATACCTTAACCAGGATTGATCACAAAATATGCAGGTTTGGATATTAACTTCTCCATGGTTTTTATCGATGCCTACTGTTCTTGAAAGATAGTTTTTATAATGTGGATTCTCTAACTGTTGACATTTGCAGTCTTCTTTGTTCATGTTTTTTATTTTTTAAATGATCGGTCCAAAAGGACTGCTTCCTTGATCAGTTTTACAATTTTTGATTCATCAATTTCTTCCACCGATTTATAAATTTGATAATAGATTTTTCTATTGCTTCCATGAATGAGATACTGATCTTCATCTTTTAATAAATAGCCTTGCCAAAATCCAAACAGCACTCCTTCTTTGATTCCTCCTCTTGGAATCGCAGATGGCCAAATGATACAGATTCCTTTTTTGCCATAAAAATAAGGAACGTTGTAGGATATTTTTTCTTTGCAATGATCAGGAAGATTTTCGAGGATGATTTGTCTTAGTACATCCACCATGATTCTTTCTTCTTCGGGAAGTCTTTCGTATAATTCGGTGAGTGATTTTATTTTTGGAAAGGACCTGGATTTCATAGGAGTAAGATACTAGACTTTATTTAAATAACTTACTCAATTTCCAGAATTAAGACAGTATGTTTTTCAATAACTTCCGCTGATTTTGGGTATTCAATTTTATAAGTGTTCTTTATTTTAAAATTATTTTGATCAAAAGCTTTTTTCAAATGATCCATCTCATGAAAATTAAAAAATAATTGATCGCCAGTACTTCCCGTTTGAAAAGTCGATTGACTGGGGTGGCCTTCTACAAAACTTAAATAAAGTATCCCCTTGGTGCGGAGTAAATTTTTACAGTCTGTGATTAATTTAGAACATTCCTCAGGTGATAAATATGGAATACAGAATCCGCAAACGATGGCATCAAAAGTTTCTTTTATTTGATCAATCGCTCGGCTATCCATTACTTTGCAATTGGCATTTGGATTATTTTGTTGAGCCAATTGAACCATGTTTGAAGCAATGTCGATGGCTGTTATTTTAAAATCCTTTCTTTGGCCTAAAAGATATTTTGTGATGTTGCCTGGGCCGCAGCCGATTTCGAGAATGGATGGATTTTGTTTTTCGAGAAGCTGACAAAATTGATCATAAGTATCATTGTACAAATCCAATTCCATGAATTTGTCTTGGTAGAGTTTGGCGATATTGTTCCAGATTTTAGTGGGGTCTTGGTTGTGAGGCATGGGGGAGTGTTTATTTTTCTGCAAATTGTTGATTATAAAAAACCATCGTTTTTTCGAACCTATTATCTAAGGAATTCAGATCGCCCCATCTTGGGTGATTACTGAATTTTGATTTATTATCTCCTCTTGAGTCGAAATTCACAAACTTAGTCCAGAGTCCATCGTCCCCAAGATATTGTTTAGCATTGTTTAAATCTTGAGTTTTATCAATCCATCTTAAAGCAGCGAAAACTAAGTCTTGGAATTTTTCATCCGGAAAGGTATCGAAAAGTAAATATTGGTCAAGATATTTTGTAAGATAAAAAATAGATTTTTCATCGGCAAACTTTGCAAAGGTATAGCAATAGCCAGTAACACCGCCACATTTTTTTAAGAATAATTTTCCAATTTGATCCAGATATTTTCTTTCATTTTTAAATCCAATGAGAAAACCTGCCACTGTTTTAGATCTCCAGTTTTCAATATTTAAAAGCGCATCAATTAATTCAACTCCATTTTCAGAAACCATTTTTTGAATAGCCTTTATTGCTTCCTCTTTTTCCGGATAATCATCTCTTGAAATATTACCGTTCATTAAGGCACTATAAATATTTGAATTCCAAACATAATCGCTTTGGAGTTTTTCTTCATTGAGCATATGAGATAGAAGTTTTATTTTTTGAAATCCCAATCATCAAAATATTTAATAAAAATCTTTGCAATATTCCGAGCATCATCGATTCCTCTATGGTGGAATCCATCAAGCGTCATCTTTTCATGCTTGAGCGCATTTTTCATACCTATTGCTCTTCTTAGATTTTTGATATCTCGGTATTGATGTTTTAAACTGATGTGGTTATTGACCCACGCATCATCTAAGGAATTTAATTGGCAGTCGCTTTCAAATTGTTTTCGATCATAGAAGCCCCAGGAACAAAGCATATATTCACCAGATTCACAATCAAACCATTTTTTAAAATCTTCAATCACTTCAAAGAAATAAGAAGCGGAATCAATGTCACTTTGTTGGATGGAGGTCAATTCTTTACAGAAATCGCTGAGGATAGGATATTTTAGAGGCTTGATGAATTGCTCGAATTCAGCTTCGATTTCTTTGTTTTCATTAATTAATAAAGCACCAATTTCAATGGTCTCGTTAGGGCTTTTGTCGTATTGATCCCAACAAGTTGCTTCGAGATCAAAAACTATATATTTCATTTTTTCTTCTTTAACAAAGAGCGAAAGTATTTTTCTCTTTCCGTTTTTTGCCACTTGGCATAAATGTTTACAATTTCGTTTAGCTCTTCTTTGCTCAATTCTTTTTCTTCCTTTTTTAAAATATCAGAAAGGGTTTTGTTTTCCAGTTTAAGCTGCCGGACTTCTTTACGGCAGTTGGTGCAATTGACGGGAATGGATTCCGTCCTGAATTTTAAACCTTCATACCAGAACTTCTTTTCATCTTTCGAAAATATAAACATGGCCTGACATTTACGACAAGTAAGACTTGTATCAAAATAAGCAAAATGTTGAGGAGAACTACTGTCTTGTGAACTAAGGTTTGCCTTGATGGCTTTTTTAGAATCAAGACATGCATCACAAGCCCATTCGAAATCGCTGTCTATAAAAGTACCATAAGAATCGATTTTTAGTTCCTTATAATACTTATAAGTTTTTTTTTCAAGCTTGGTCATATCGGAGACGGCATATTCCATTTCCGTTTTATGCTTGTTTGTATTGCAGGAAGGACATTTGGCGAATTTCTTTTTTTGTTTGGCCATTTTAGTAATATTCTAAAAAGGGATGTGACTTGTCTTTTTGAACCACATAAGTCATATAAAATCAAATGAGGAAAGATGAAATGGACTTTTTATTGAAGTATTAATATTTTATTTTCCTTTTTTTCGCTTAGTTTTTTTCTTTTTCTCAAATTGCTCAATCTCCTCCATCAACTTTTTTAAATCCTGTTGATCATCAAGAGATAAGTCTTTTGTTTCTCGGTAAGTAACTTTATCAATTGGATCGACATCGATTTTTTGACCAAGGAATTCTTCAATTTCCGCGAGCATTTCTTTTTCTGATTCGCTACAAAAAGAAAGCGCATTCCCTCGGTTTTTGCCACGACCAGTTCGACCAATCCGGTGAACATAATTTTCTGATTTATCTGGCAAGTCATAATTAACAACAAAATCTACATCAGGAATATCCACTCCTCGAGCAGTAATATCTGTCGCAATAAGAACTTTAACCTCTCCTGATCTAAACTGAGTCATTGCCCGATCTCTGGCTTTTTGGTCCTTGTCACCATGAATAGTAATTGCCTCTAATTCCACTCTTTCCATCGCCTTGCTGACTCGTTCCGCTCTAACTTTTGTTCTTACAAAAACCAGCATTTTTGTTTCCGGATTTTCATTGATCAATCGCTCTAGGAAAAAACGTTTGTCATCCATTTCAATATAAGCGACAGAGTGAGTTACATTTTTAGCAACAGGATTTTTCGGAGAAATCTGGATTCTAATCGCGTCCTTTTGAACGAGTGAATAAGCGATTTTTTTAATTTTATTATTGATGGTTGCAGAAAAGAAAAGTGTTTGTCTCTTCTTTGGAAGGTGTCTCATGAGGTCGTGAATATCTCCAAGGAACCCCAGGTCGAGCATATGATCGGCTTCGTCTAAGACTAGGATTTCAACCCAGTCGAGTAGGAGATGGCCTTGTGCTCTAAGATCAAAAAGTCTTCCTGGAGTAGCGACTAAAATGTCAACTCCATCTTCTAATTGCGCAATTTGAGGATCTTGTTCTACACCTCCGTATAAACCAAAAGTTCGGATGCCTGTATTTTTTCCAATCTCATTAAAAACGCCAGTCACTTGCTGCGCCAACTCATGGGTCGGAACCATGACGAGACATTTTACCCCTTTAGATCGAGTCCTTTGCTTTCGACCTTGTACGATATTCAATACTGGAATTGCGAATGCCGCAGTTTTACCGGTTCCGGTCTGTGCAATCGCTAAAACGTCCTCTCCTCTAAGGATAGAAGGGATAGATTTATATTGGATATCAGTAGGTCTTCGGAAGCCAAGACCTTCGAGGTTTTGCTTGATTTCGTCTGCTATTGGATATTGGCTTAACTTCATGGCGCAAAGATAGGAAAATGCTGGATAAGAAATTATATCAAATAAGTTTACAAGTGAATAAGTCAGCAAAGGCCTAGCTTATTGTTTTCTTGTTACTTTGTTGGCTTGTTTTATCGATTACTTAATCGCTGGCTTTTCAATTTCAAATACGATATTATAACTATTGTCTTCATCTTTTCTCGTTTCATTGAGGATGAAGCCATTTTTTTCTAACAACTTTTTAGAACTTAAATTTTCTTTGTGAGTGAAAGCTTCAATTTTATCTAAGGCTAATTGATTAAATCCAAAATCGAGGATATGTTTCATTGCCTCATTCATAAATCCATTTCTTTGGAATGTTGGATTCATATCATAACCTATTTCCGCAGTTTTTTTGTCTTCTGAAAAATTCCATAAGGTAATGGTTCCAATTATTTGTGGATGTTCTTTTAAGGATATTCCCCAATAATTCCAATCCTTGTTTTCGATACCTTTGTTTATTTTTTTAATAAAATCAATGGCATCTTCTTTGGTTTTAGTTTGTCTGTTTTCTGGTCTGTGAATGAATTCATTTACTTGTTTGTTAGAGCGTAAAAAGAAGATTTCTTGCCAGTCTGATTCTTTTGCTTGTCTAAGATTTAATCTTTCGGTATGGATTTCTGGGTTATTGGGTGCTATCATGGTTTATATTTGATTGTTCTTTATTTATTGTTAAATAGGTTTATTTTTGAAAGCCTTCATCAATATTCAAAGAAGAAAATTTCTTTCCATCCAGTAGTTTTTTTATTAGACCTTCTGTTCTGAATTCTTTCGGAAAGCTTCCGATTGATTTGGTTTTTTGACCATCGCTATAATACATATCTTTGATAGCATTTGGACTGCCATCATATCTGCCATCAGGAGTTATTGTAATCCAATCTTCATCTGAAGTAGTATAGAAAGTGAAAAGTTTCTTGCAATTTTTAGTGTCATAAAAATCAACTCCTGTCTTTTTGAAATCCTTGATTGTAAAATAATCATTGGATACGAAAAGGCCTCTGTCGTATTGGAGTAAATTATGACCATTTTGAACTTGCTCTTTAATTTTTCCTTTCTTCATGTCATACTTAACTATTGTTCCATTTTCTAAAAGGATAAAAAGGAATTTTTTGTCTGGAGAATATTCGGACATTAAAACCACGGCATCAAAATCTAAATGCTTTAATGTTATTTCATTTTCAAAAGATACAATATCAAGCGCATTTTTTGTTCTGGCTATAAATTGATTGGCATCTAAATTGATATTTCGAATACTTCCTTGAATCGTTTTGACTTCTTTGAAATCAGTTGTTGAAAATATTTTTATTGGTCCTCCTATATCTGATTCGGTCATCAAGTATTTATTATTTTTAGAAAAAGTAGGACTTGCATTTGAGTAACCATCGAGCTTAATATCAGTCAACAATTCTTTGGTTTTAGTGTCTATTACCAATAATTTATTTTTGCTATTGTCAAGGATTGCCATCATTTTATCATCTGGACTTATACTCACTATATTAGAATCTTCAATATCCAATTTATGTTTCTTTTCTTCTAATTTACCAGTTTCGACATCGTAGGTTTGTAAAAATCCTTGACTCGTAAGTAGTATGATTTTTTTATCATTATCATACAAATTTGCAGAATAGACCTGTTTCCATCTACCATCTTTTCCAAAAGGATCAATAGTTTTTAAGATTTCTTGAGTTTCTCCGTTTATCAATTCAATGAGACCTTTTTTATCTCTTTGATTCCAATCAGGTCTAGTTACATAAATGTTTTTTGATTTAGAATAATCTAAAAATCTACTTTCTGTTAAGATTTCACTTTCTGAAGATTTAGAGATTGTCTGCTTTAAAAGATCGAATTTTCGATGCTTTCGAGTATCATAAGGATCAGAAATTTTGTAGTACAATTGATTTTGGGACAAAGATTCAATTTCGATTGGCAAGACTTTGTTAGAAAAATCATGGGTATATTCCTGTTTGGCAATATCCCATATTTTATTTCTGAGGACTATGAAATCATCATTGTATATAATGTTTTTAAAATTTAGAACTCGAGGGATTGGAATGATGAATTCCTGACTTAGATCTGAAATTGAATAACTTACCAGTTTTTTATTTTCTGGATCTCTTGTGACCTTAGGTACAATAAAAGATTTGTCCTTGTTATGAAACCATGCACCTAGCCAATTGTCTCTAATTTCATCATCTTTAAATATTAATTTATCTGTTTTGAGGTTCCATAAAAAAATAGCCGAAGAACAGCTGACTAATAAATACTTCCCATCCTTCGAATATTTTAAAGTTCGGAAATTATTCAATTCCTTATCCTTAAATTCTTTTAGTTTTTTTCCTGTAGTAAGATCAAATATCTTTAGAGTATTTCTTCCATGTCCCATCGCAATTTGCGTTTTATCAGGGCTAAGTGTTGATCTATTGTGCATGGTAATGTCTCTAATAGAACGCAGCAGTTTCTTCTCTTTCAAATCCCAGACTCGGACTGTTCCTCTTTCATAATGTCCTGTATAATATCGACTGTCCTCACTGAAATAACCTTTGTCTTCAAGAAGCTTTTCTCCAGGATCGAAGGTCCAAATTAATTCTCCAGTATTGGTATCCCATAAATCATGCTTTGTTGCTCTTTTGTAGAATAGTAGTAACTTCTCTTTGTCCGGGGAAAGAGGAGAATAAGCACGAATAGAATTTATAGAGTCTCCATAAGTTCGTATTAATGCTCCCGTTTCAAAATCGATTTCTTGGATTACATTACTAGAGTTAGCTAAAATCGATTTTCCGGATTTTCCCATAAAGAGATTAGATAAACTGTAAGCGTCTATCTTATTTTTCTTTGTTTGATGTTGACTTTCGAAATTCCATAGTAGGATTTCTTTATCTCTACTTGATGATAAATTAGCTGAGGCTATTTTTTGAAAGTCTTCAGAGAAAAGCCATACATAAGTAGATTTGGTAACCAAATTAGGTGCATCCATCAATTGGATTTCACTTTTTTCCTGACCAATACTTTTTATATAAAATGAAAGTAATAAGAAAAAGATAAGTAGGATTTTACTCCGCATTTGAATTTATTTTAACCTAAATATGAAATCTTTTGAAAGAGTAAGGTACTAGGAAATTGTAAACTAACAAAATGAAATGTTTTCAGCTAAGGAGATGTTCCATTAGAGTATTGATTCAATGCTAATCTTCCATTTTCTGTCTTTGAATAATGAGGTTGATAAGCGGAAGGATGAATAAAATTATCAAGCCGAAATAGACATACATATTCCCTCTAAAATCATCCTCTTAGCTGCCATAGTAAATTCACACCTGATTTGCATTAAATATATTTGTTCGCAATTTAAATTAATTAGCAACCTTCTTATATTTAGAATAAAACCAAAGCTTAGGACTCAAGCTACGATCCTCAGATGCACCATAATATCCCCAGCCAATGATTTCGTAATAGTCCTTAGTCACCGTTTCATAAAAATATTCTTTCTTTTCTTTGGAATCACTTTGCCAAATAATAGTGCCAGGGCCATCGGTACTACCGTGATGAATAACCGTTTCGGAAGGCTTTTTTACTACACACCACATTTTACCATCTTGAATTTTGTTGACACCAACACTCTTTTCCTGTTTTCCAGATTCAGATTTAATTTCAGATTCAGGGTAAGTATCAGTGATGCTTACTTTTTGAAAATAAGGGCTTTCTGAAATATAAATTTGCTGAACGAGGATGCTATTACTCAATTTGATTCCTTCTTTTTGAATAGAAGCTGCAGTAAGATTTTTTAAATCTATCTCCTCAACAGGTAATCTTTTAGAATCTTCATAGATTTTGAATTCTCCTTCCCAGGTACCGTCTAGGATTTTAAAAACATCAGCAAAAGGTTGGTCTGCTTCTGAATATTTTGGAATGATTTCGATATTATCAACCGCATTTCTGTTTTGACAGGAGGAAAGAAAGAGCAAGGAAATAATTAGGTATTTCATACTTTAAAAATACTAATTTATTCGCTGGGAGACAGCTCTATCAATAAAATTTGTAGCCTATAATACTATTTTATTACCTTAGCACTATGAGTATTACAACATTAAGAATCGGTGGTGTACCAGAACACTTCAATTTACCTATCCATCTAGCGATGGAACGCAAACTTTTCGAAACTCGTGGTGTTGCCGTTGAATGGACTACTTTTAAAGGCGGAACAGGACAAATGACGAAAGCTTTAGCTGATGGCGAAGTCGATATGTGCATTCTGTTGACAGAAGGAGTTATTAGTTCTATCGCCAAAGGAAATCCTTCAAAAATCATTAGCGAATATGTAACGACTCCTTTAACCTGGGGGGTTCATACTGGTGCTAAAAATACCTTGGATAATTATCAAAATATTTACGATAAAAAATATGGGATTAGCCGTTTTGGTTCGGGGTCTCACTTGATGGCGATTGTTGATGCCAACAGTCATGGTCATGATTTGAAAAAGGAACAGTTTGAGGTGATAAAAAACCTGGATGGTGCCTTGGAATCTTTGGTGAATTTGGATACAGATGTTTTCTATTGGGAGAAATATACGACAAAGCCTTATGTGGATTCTGGGCAGTTGCGTAGAGTGGGAGAGTATAAAACGCCTTGGCCCTGTTTTGTGGTGGCAGCTACAGATGATATTTTGGAACGTGAGCCGGATAATGTGATTCGGGTTTTGCGAACTATTCATGATAGTTGTGATAATTTTATGCAGGATGATGATGCGATAAAAATGGTGAGTGAGCGTTTTGGTCAAAAGATAAAAGACGTGGAGCGTTGGTATCATAGTACGGAGTGGGCGATCCATGGTTGGGTGAGTGAAAAGATGTTGCGGAGTGTGGTTTATCATTTGAAGGCTGCGGAGATTATTGGGGAAGAGGAAGTGATACCGGAGTTGATTTGGAGAAGGTAAGGTTCAGAGTCGCGAAGCGATTTTGAAGGGATAGATTCCTTTGGAATAGTGGGGGATGACTTGGGGTATTGGGAAGGAGATAAAAATGATGTTTAAATGAATAGAGTATTATTTTATGTTTTGACTTTTAGCTTTTTATTGTTTACTGCTTGTTCATCTACGAGTAGTGAAACAGACCCTTTGAGTCACATTCAAAATGCGGAGGTAAAGGCCTTACTGGAAAGGGTATTTGAAGCTCATGGTGGTTATCAAGCTTGGCAGGATAAACCGATTTTGAAATATAATAAAAAATATACTTTGCTAAAGGAAGATGGTTCGGTGGAAAAATCTGCGGAACAATTTCATCATTATGTTTACCAACCAAAGAAGATCGTTAAAATTGTTTCAATAGAAGGAAAGGATAATAAGCAGTTGATTTTAAATAATGGAAAGGTTGAGGAAATTATCAATGGAGCGAAGAATTTAGAAGCAGATCAAACGGCTTTGATGAACAAATTAGAGAGTTCTCTTTTTGTGATTAATATGCCTTTTAAATTAGCAGATGAAGGGGTGAATTTGAGTTTGGAATTGCCTAAGGAAATTGATGGTTTAGGAAGGGTTTTGGTTTTAAAAGCGGTCTATGATCCTGCGAATCAAAAACATCATACCACGCCGGATACCTGGTGGCTATATTTTGATCCTGAAAGTTATATTATGTATGGTTATATGGTACAACATAAAGATCATTTTTCGATGGTGAGAGACTTTAAAGCTGAACCGGTCAATGGCTTTGTTTTCCCTGAAAAACGTAAAAGTTACCGAGTGGATGAAAATGGAAATGCTTTATATCTGAGAGCAGATTATGAGTATAGTGGATTTGATGTTGGAAAGTAGTTTAGAAATGAGCGAATGAGCGAATTAATAAATGAGTGAATACCCTCCAAAATGTAATAGGAATTAGCTGTAGACTTTGAATCCCCTGATATTCGATCATTCACTCATTCTTCTCAGAGGTTTTATAAAGCACCGTAAATCAATTTTTATCAAAAAAAACATAACAAGGTACTTAAACCTACCTATACCGCTCCATCCAAGAAATAATTTCCTGAGCAAGAATTTCGGGTTGATTACCAATAGAGGAATGATCCGAGGTTTCTAGTATAACTAAATCCTTATCTGCATCATCAGTAGAAATTAAATTCATCACATAATCAGCTTGTAAGGCTGGTGTCCTAACGTCAAATTTTCCATAAAGAAATAAACTAGGAATACTGATATTTGATAAACGAAGATCGAGCGTTGTGTCAAATTCATACATCTGCGGAATCATTAAAGACAGTGTTCGTTTGTTGGCACTTAGTAGAAAAGGATGGGCATTGTTGCGATAGGTTGATTGAAAAGAAGAACCAAAATCGAAAGTTAAAATATTGCTTTCGAAAACTATATTCTCTGCTCTTCTAATAAACGAAAAAATAATATTCTCCGTCTCTCGATCATAAATTTGAATGTTTTTATCTATCTCCGTTTGTACTTGCAATAACAAAGTAGTCCAATCTTCTGTCTCTATTTGAATAGCAATTTGCTCATTTGCCAATTCTCTGATTTTGATTAAAGCATCCTTGATATTTTGATTGCGATTGGAAAGGCCATCAATATTGATCCAAGCATTTACCTTGGCTTGTCTTTGAGGATTCATGAGATAGGCTTGTCCGAGGTACGCTCCCCAACTGTGACCAGCAAGGAAAAGGGTGCTGTCATCTCCGAACTTAAACTTGATTAATTCAATGACCTGATCCAAATCCTCGATGTGTTGTTCGAGTGTAATTTTTTCAGGATTCCATTCTCCACGAGATAATCCTGAGTTGCGTTGATCCCAATAAACTACGGCGTGATCTTTTTCAATTTTATCAGAAAAAGGAGTGAAGTAAGTATTAAAAACTTGGGAGGAACCACCTGGACCACCATGTAAAAAAATGAGAAATGTTTTAGAATTAGTATTGCCTTCAATCGTGATTGGCATATCTGCACCTTCGTGACTTAGCCAAAGATTGATCTTGGTGTCATCATCAAATAAGGACTCTTTAGTACAAGTCGATCCTAATATTAAAAGAAAGAAAATTAGAAAGTTTTTCATATCAAATCCCAAGTCTAATTCCCACTCTGGCAGTAGGATGGTGAATGACTAATTCGTCTTCTGTTAATTCTATAAAATAGTCTACGCCAATTATCCAGCTTATGTTTTTTACAGGTAAATTTCCTCCAATCATAAAGCCTGAAGCGACGAGAAGAGAATTTCCGCCTCCGGAGTTTTTTTCTACAAATCCTCCACTGCCATTCGTTTCATAAATTTTTCCAAGATAACTGTATCGCATATAACGAAATCCAAAGTATGACTCGAAGAAAAAGTATTTTGGTTGATCTATTTTTTGTGATAAAAACTGAAGCGAAAAGTCAAAACCGACAAAGTAATTATTGGTGTATTTCGGCAAATGATAATAACCGATATTTGGCCTGATAATTATATTTTGATAAAAAATACGATTCCTTTTTCCAACGAGCTTATTATTGATCCAAACAGGAATCCCTAGGTCTACTTTGATACCAGGATGCAATCCCAATTCTCCAAAATATTCAATCCCAATGGTTTTAAAATTAATGCCCAAACTATCCTGAGCGGAGAGCTTGCAAAAGAAAATAAAAAAGAATATTGTAAAAAAATACTTCATGCTTTG
>CAKZTD010000225.1 GCA_937921595.1 uncultured Saprospiraceae bacterium | reverse complement strand
TATAAGCTATCATCAATTTGAGATGGAGTAGGAGAAGAAATGTAGGTTAAATTATTTGAAAGAATTAAACCTACTTCAATACTCTCTGCGTCAATTGTACCATGATTACAATAGTTAATGGTGTAAGTACTTTCTTCACATGCTTCTAAAAAAGGAGTGGAAACATCAATTTCTAAATCTGTACAAGAAAGTAATGGTGCGATTCCAAAGTTTCTAACAAGCGTATCGTATGGTACTGGAAAATTAACATTAAAACTTTGTGGACAAATATTCCAGTACTCGTTTGGTTTTATTAATGAAAGCTCATATTGACCAAGGTCAACTGAAATATCATAATTTCCATCTTGATCAGTTGTACCGTAAAATGTTTCATCACCAACAGCTTTTACAATCCAGTTTTTTACACCCTGCTCGTTTCCATTAAGGTCGCAGTCATCTTCAAAGTCATAATAAACTTTTCCTTGGATATGAGTGTTGTAAGCAAATTCTCCTTCAGCGTCTGTTTTTACTAAAAGAACATTGAAGAAAAAGTCTAATATAGATTCAGAGGTAAATCCAGTAGCTACAAAACCACCGGAAGATGTTTTTACTAATCCATTAAAAGCATCTAAACCAGTTCTACCATATGTTTTAATCCATTCTTCTTCTCCTTCACTATTTATTTTAATTAAAGAAGCTTGTAAGAAGTTAGGTAAAGATTGGTCAGAAAGACCAGCCATGACAAAACCATTGTCTTTAGTTTCTACAATTGATCTGGCTTCTTCAGTGAAACTTGGGTCACCATGTTCAACTGCCCAAACGGGAACAAGTGTAGCTCCAGTATCATTTAATCTTATTGCGTAAAAATTACTGTTATTACCTTTTTTGCCAGCAATTACATAGTCTCCTTCGTCGTCTCCATCTGCGGCTCGGATGATGTCGTAAGCAACATCATTTTGATTGCCTCCAAAAGTGAACTCTTGTAAGAATTCTCCGAGGTTATTTAGTCTTGCGACGTATACATCACTTTGATCTAGCTCTCCAACAGAACCAACAATGATGAAATCGCCTGATGGCGTTTCGATTATATCATGGCCAACAGAATTTATAGTATCTATTGTGGTTTCCCATTCTGCATTTCCTTCTGAATCGGTTTTAATTATGTAAGCTCTATCATTTCCTTCGCCTACTAATATTAATCCTCCATCCTGAGTAGTTTGAATGCCAAGGCCTTTTTCATCGCCACCATCTGTTCCATAAAATTGTTCCCAAAGGAAGTTTCCGTATTTATCTAATTTATGAACAAGTACATCTTTTCCTCCAAATGTGCCACCTGTGGTTTCTCCAATTATAACCAAACCTTGGTCTGGAGTTTCGATGATGTCAAATCCAAATTCAGTTTGATTAAATGACCCTAGGTTTTTTTCCCAAAGTATAGTTCCGTCTACATCAGTTCTAATTACGTATATATCAAAGGATCCAGAAAAGGAATTTGAATTTCCGACAATGGCATAACCGTGATCGATTGTTTCAATAATAGCATTCGCTTCATCTTCTCCATTTCCCCCATAATACTTCTCCCATCCTTGAGCGCCTGCGGATAACGATAATAAAAGCCCTAAGATTACCAGGGTACTACTCCTAGTAGATCTTAAAAAAGGCTTTATTATATCGTTTATTAATCTCATGAAAAAATTAATTCTATTGTTTGAATAAGAATATGATACAAATATGCACACGAATTGAGCTAAGAACAAGGACAAAAAATGTAATTTGTTGAACAATAATTTGATCATTTTTTTGTTATTTTTACAATGTAAATAAATAATAAGCTGATTATCAATTATTTATGGGTTCGTAAAATGGAGTGATTAGTCGTTAATGTTGAATATATTATTAAAAATATAGATGCAAAAAAGTGTATTAATTAAAATATTAAGAACCTGTACCAAAAAGGAATATAGGGACTTGCATAAATGGTTGGCCTCTCCTATGCATAATCAACGCAAAGATGTTGCTAGACTTTTTGGGTATATAATGGATGATAACCATTTGTATAACGATAGTTTTTTAGAAAAAGAGGCTGCTTATAAGTGGGTTTTTCCAAAAGAACCCTTTGATGATGCTAAAATGAGGCAAACGATGCATTTTACGACAAAATGCGTAGAGGAATTTTTAATCTATCAAGAATTATTGGATGATCCGGTAAATGCAAGAATTGCTCTAGCTAAGACACTTAGAAAGAGAAAATTGAGCAAACCTTTTGAAAAGCAATTAAGAGAAACGCAAAAAGTACAGAAGAATCAAGCTTTTAGAAATGGACAGTTTCTTCGAAATGAATACTTTATTCAACAAGAGCAGTATTATTATTTTAGTGGAATTAATCGTCTGGAGTTTAATTTGCAGGAAATGGCAGATGCTTTGGATTCCATGTACATCGCTGATAAGTTGAGACAAAGTTGTTTGATGCTGGCAAATGTATATAAAAAGCAGGAGTATGAAATAGGGATGTTGGATGATGTGTTGAATGTGGTGAAAACCAAAGACTTCTTAAATATTCCGGCGATTGCTATTTATTATTACAGCTATATGGCTCAAACGAATAAGGAAGATGAAAGTCACTTTTTAAATCTCAAACATGAATTAACTGAATACGGCCAATTATTTCCAGTTTCAGAAATTAGAGATATTTATCTGCTAGCTATTAATTATTGCATTGGTCGGATAAATGCTGGAATTCCTCAATACCTAAGAGAAGCCTTTGAGTTATTTAGAGAAGGTTTGGAACAAAAGTTTTTGTTAGATGAAGGAGCTTTATCAAGATATACTTTTATTAATGTAGTAACGATCGGAACCAACCTCAAGGAATTTGATTGGATTGAGTTTTTTATTAGTGATTATCAAAAGTATATTGAAGAAAAATATCGTGAAAATATAGTCAGTTACAGCTTAGGTCGGTTACATTTTTTTAGAAAAGAATACGACAAAGCCATGCGCTTATTTAGTCAAGTCGAATACGATGACATACTGATGAATCTCAATGCAAAAGTGATGCAGATTCAAATGTTTTATGAACAAGAGGAACTAGATGTTTTGGAATCTCTTTTGGAAAGTATGCGAACCTATCTAGTTCGAAAAAAGGTCATCGGATATCATCGATCTAATTATAAAAATATCATCCGATATACCAAGAAGTTAATAAAGGCAAATCCATTTTCGAAGACTCAGCGTGGCAAATTGCAAAAGGAAATAGAGGAGGCGACTCCATTAACGGAGAAGAAGTGGTTGT
Organism: uncultured Saprospiraceae bacterium; assembly: GCA_937921595.1. GTDB lineage: Bacteria > Bacteroidota > Bacteroidia > Chitinophagales > Saprospiraceae > JAHDHW01. The sequence goes on along the minus strand of CAKZTD010000225.1, from coordinate 21,078 downwards.
TGGAAAAGCTGAAGAATTTGTAATAATAACTTAAGTAAAAAAAATCCAAAATTTTAGCGGAATAAAAAATGCAGTAGGAGATGCTCTTTTGCTTTCCTACTGCATTGGTCTAATGTGCGATTAGCTTCCCGCCAATAATTAATTTATTCTTTGTTCCTATTACTAGGAATATATTTCTTTTGTTTTTTCTAGGACTACAATTCTATCTCCCCTCAATTCTTTATCCTAACAACCAGCGAAGAAAAAAATGGAGTAGGAAATGCTCTTTTGCCTTCCTACTTCATTGGTCTAATGTGCGATTAGGCTTCCCGCCAATAATTAATTTATTCTTTGTTCCTAATTGCTAGGAATATATTTCTTTTGTTTTTCTAGGACTTCAAATCTATCTCACGTCTATTCTTTATCCTTATGCTCAGCGAAGAAAAAAATGAAGTAGGAAATGCTCTTTCGCCTTCCTACTACATTGGTCTAATGTGCGATTAGCTTCCCGCCAATAATTAATTTATTCTTTGCTTCTATTTCGAAGAAGTATAGTCCTGTTGCCAGTCCATTTCTTTGGAACTGGAATTTGTTTCCATCAAATTGCTCTTGTCTGATCTCTCTTCCTTGTACATCAAATAGATGGAAAGTTTTTGTTTCAAAATCAGGAATGACATATTCATTATCATAACTAATTTCAAAAGTAGTCTCCTGGTCAAATGGGTTCGGGTAATATTTTACATGAACTCCAGGAGTAAAAATATCGTCATAGCTAAGAATCTCGATATAGTTCTCACCGATCGTATGGAATGTTTCATTCGTAATCACTGGTTCGTTATAATCGAAATAAATCGCTGCGCTGTTTTTGATAATTGTCCCTTCTGGATTATCCAATTGCTGCGCAATTCTGAATTTTACAAAACCATGCGAAGCAATTTCATTGGTCGTACTATCCGGTAAGTCGATATTTAAAAAAGTAAATTTCAAAATATTCGATCCGTAGATTTCAAGATCATAAGAATGACTCGAGCTACCTGCCTGTACATCTCTGATGTCTAACCATTCGGAAAGGGTATCCCTAATGACGACGCGGAAAGCCGTATCTGAACCTGTATTCTGAAACCGGATGTGATAATCTAATTCAGTATTAGCTTCGATATAATGTTGGTCTTCATAGCCTTTGGGGAATCCGCGTTTGTCATTAGGGTCCCAGCTTCCTATATTTTCTTGACAGTCGACTGAGATATTTGGATTGCTGTCATCTTCGTAATATTGGGTTAGGTATCCTAAACTTATGTCTTCATCATCAACTTCACCACATCCTTCGACAGTCACTGTTGGAGTACTGTTTCCTGGATGGCAAGGAGGTTGATCGACTTCGATACGAATAGTCTGACCGGCAACTGCTTGTAAAATAAATATGGAACTGTCTGGCTCTATGTCTTGGTCAATTGGTCTTTGGAATAAGATCACATGGTCTTCAATAACAATATATTCGAGTGATTGAGCAACGTTAGCTGTACCGACATTTTTAACCGTGAATCTTACACTATCTCCTTCACAGTTTGCATCTAGTTCAACGCTTCCTCCATCCCAACATGCAAGGGGAGGAGTACAAATGGAGTCTGGTGTGATACTGGCTTCTACACAATGAGTTTGTCCTAGTAAAGTAGAATCACAGTCAAGCAGCACATCAATGTAAAAAGTATTGCATTCGTTTACGCCAACGTTTCCAATATCAAAAGTGTAAGTATTTCCATCAATAGTATAATTGCTATTTGTAGCATCTAAAAATGTGAAATATTCATCTAGAACAACTTCTATCTCTACATTTTCTGCGGAGATAGTTCCTTGATTACAGTACGAAACGGTATATCTGTTTTCAAAACATCTTCTAAGGAATGGAGTTGAAATATCAACTTCCATATACGGACAATCAATTAAGGATTGAAGCGGGAAATCTACAACTGTAGTGTCATACGAACCAGAGAGAGAGATTGGGATGTTGTTTTCACAGTTTTGCCAATATGCATTTAGAAGGATGAGATTGAGCGTATAGTCACCTTCCTCAACGGCAATTTCGTAGTTCCCGTCTTCATTGCTTAATCCATAATAAGTTTTTGTATTGCCGACGGCTTCTATGAGCCAATCATTTAAACCATATTCACCTGGATCTAAGTCGCAAGATTCATCTAAATCATAAAATACATTTCCAGTAATGAAGTTGTTGAGTGTGTTTCCAAGGCTATCTGTTTTAAGAAGATACATATCAAAGCTTCCTGCTCCAAAACTTCGAGTATAACCAATGAGTCCAAAACCTTCTCCTTGAGTATTGCAGATTGCTAGCCCTTCATCATTATTAGTTAATCCACCATGAGTTCTCGCCCATTCTATGTTTCCTTGATTATCTGTTTTTACTATTTTTAAATTTCGAACATTATCTTCAAGAACACTACCGGTTAATGTAAATCCTCCATCCGGAGTTTTTACAAGAGATGAACTATTAAAAATGTCTAAGTCTGCTATGACTTCTGACCATTCAATGATGCCTGTGTTACTTACTTTTATTAAGGAAACAGTAGTGTCGATATTATAAAATGCTGTAGTGTAACTTCCGTCATCGTTTAGTAGTACATCAGCTCCTGATGAAATAGGAGCTTCTCCTAGAGTGAAAATATCTACAGGTTCTCCAAAGGTCGATCGGATTTCCAAGACAGCTTCTCTAATGGTATCAGTTGGAGAAGGCATCGTTTCCTTATAACCAGCAATTATATATTCACCATTAATGTTTTGAATTAAAGAAAAACCAGTATCAAAAAGAGATTGTCCAATTTTTTTACTCCATTGCTGATTACCGTTTGCATCGGTTTTTAAAAGGTAAATGTCTCGCTGGGCACTAATTATATCTTCTGTCCATCCTACAATTGCAAATCCTCCATCAGAAGATTCAATAGCTTGGAATCCACGATCTTTTCCTGGAGCTTCTATAATGGAAGTCCATATCTCTTCACCGTCAGGATTAATTTTTGTTAAAAAGACATCTTCTGATTCATCGGCATATCTTAGGTATCCAGTGGCTAGGTAATTTCCATCTGAGACAGAAGTTATCGATTGGCCAAAAATACGGGTATCTGTAATCGGGTAAGTATGTTCCCAAATAGTGTTGCCATCTGTATCTGTTCGTACTAAATAAAGTGAAGTTTCTGCAGCATTGTCAAAGCTAGCTGAACGTCCAACTCCTATGATGTCTCCGTTAGAAGTTTGAAGAACATCACCTCCTATATCGAGGTCAGAGCCTCCAAATGTTCGTTCCCACCCTTGTCCTGACAAAGCAGTACAAATGGTCAAAAAACATAAGATTAAAATTAGTTGTGTTCGTTTCATATAATTATAGGAGGCTTAATGATTCAAATATCTATAGTATTTCTGTTGGATACAACAACAGAATAAAGGCTTTGTCAGATAAAATAATCTAAAAAAGTAGATTTATGCGTATTTTAAGGCTATATTCAGTTTATTTTGTCAAACATATATAATTTTATATAATGATAAATAGTAAACTGATTGACGTTTTTTATAGTCTGTCTAATAAAGAAATTAAAGAATTAAGTCAATTTATCCGTTCTCCTTACTTTAATCGAAGGGAAGAAGTAGTTAAGCTGTATGACTATTTAGTTGAAAATAAAGATATATCTAAAGGTTTTTTTGTTAAAAATAGGGTATGGAAAAGCATTTTTGTTAATCAAGACTATGATGATAGTGTCATGAGGTATACAATGTCTTTTCTATTTAAAGCAATTAAAGATTTTCTAATCCATCAAGAGCTTTTAAAAGACAAACCCTATACTCAAGTTTTATTGTGTAGAACCTTTAGGAAGAGAGGGATGGATCAGTTATTTAAAAAAGAATTAGGAAAAGCTATGGATTTACAAGAAAAGCAGCCTTTTCGTAATACTGATTATCATTTTAATAATTATTTGCTTTATACAGAGGAAGTAGAAGCGTACCCAACCCAAAAAATGAGAACCGAAGATCCTAAGCTTCAGAAATCTATAGATGAGTTGACTTTATTTTATATTTCTAATGTTTTAAAACAAAGCTGTGGTGTTCTTTCTGTTCAGGCTATGATGCAGAAAAATTATTCTATGAGTTTTTTAAATGAAATTCTAAAACATGTAGAAGAAACTGATTATTCGGATAGGCCTTCAATTGAGATTTACTATAATATTTATAGAGCATTGAGCGATTTAAATGAAGAAAGATATTTTAATAAATTAAAAGATTTAATTGAAAATCACTGGTCTGACTTTCCCCTCACAGAGAGTCGAGCAATTTATCTTTTAGCAATTAATTGTTGTATTAAAAGATTAAATAAAGGGAATAAAAAATATATCAGAGAAGGTTTTGAATTGTATAAATCCGGGTTGGAAAATAAGGTTCTTCTTGAAAATGGAATACTTTCAAAATATACTTATACAAATGCATCTAGATTAGGTCTTGCATTGGATGAATTTGAATGGGTAGAATCTTTTTTAAAAAGTTACAAATCTTATCTTCCTGTTTCTGAAAGAGAAAATAACTTTATTTACAATATGGCTTTTTTCTATTTTCAAAAACCTGATTATGAAAATGCGATGGAATTATTGAAAAAAGTTGATTTAAAAGATGTTCTAAATAATCTAGATGCTAGACGTATGTTACTTCGAATCTATTATGAATTAGGAGAATACAAAGCATTAGATTCTTTGTTGGATAGTTTTAATGTATACTTAGGAAGGCAAAAGAACATCGGATATCATAAAGACAATTATGCCAATTTAATCTTTTTTGTCAAAAAAATATTGCGATCTAATCTTAGCGATAAAACGCAAATAAATAAATTAGTAAATGAAATAGAAGCGACTCCTTCCGTAGCCGAAAAAGCATGGCTCCTAGATCAGCTAAAATAAAAAACAAAATATTTAATCCTTGTTCTAAAACCATCTCCAATTAAAAATGATTTCAGAACAAGGATCAATGATTTACTCATCTCTCATCTCTCACTTCTGAGGATTTTCCATATAATCCAATGCCAAATTAGTCAAAGACTTCACCCCCAATAACAAGCCACTTTCATCGATCGCAAAATCCGGCGTATGATGAGGAGGCGCATCCAAAGGATTCATTCCTTTAGGCATACCACCCAAGAAGAAAAATAATCCCGGAACCTCCATCGCATAATAAGAAAAATCTTCCGCACCAGTAATCGGTTTTGACACCATCACATTATCCTCACCAGCTGTCGCAAAAAGCGAAGGCAACATCTTTCTCGTCAATTCAGGATTATTGTAAGTCACCGGATAGCCAACCTGAATGTCAACATCAGCCGTGGCGCCGCCAGCCTCCGCAATAAGCGTCGCCGTTTTCCGGATTTTTTCATGAATAATTTTTTGCATTTCCGTATCGAGTGTCCGTATTGTACCGATCATTTCCGCTTCTTCCGGAATGATATTACTTCGTACACCAGCGGTAAATTTTCCAACGGTGATAACTGCTGCTTCATTGGTTAATTCTGTTTGTCGACTAATTATCGTTTGAAGACCCATGATGATTTGAGCAGAGATGGTAATCGGATCAACACCCGACCATGGACGAGAACCGTGGGTTTGTTTACCTTTTACTTTGATTACAAAACGATCCGAAGCAGCCATTGCTCCGCCTGGCTTATACCGAATTTTTCCAACCTCTAATCCAGAGCTAATGTGTAATCCGAAAACCACATCGATTTTTGGATTGTTCATGACTCCTTCTTTGATCATCAATTTAGCACCACCTTCTTCACCCGGAGGTGCACCTTCTTCTGCTGGTTGGAAAATAAAAACGATGGTTCCTTTTAAATCTTTTTTCATTTTTGACATCACTTCCGCAACGCCCATCAAGATAGCAGTATGGGTGTCATGACCGCATGCATGCATCACGCCAACATCTGCACCGAGATAAGTAGACGTAACTTTTGATGCGAAAGGAAGATCAACTCTTTCCCTTACCGGTAGCGCATCCATGTCTGCACGAAGCCCAATCACAGGTCCTGGCTTTCCGCCTCTGAGCACTCCTTTGACTCCGGTGTGAGCAACACCAGTTGTTACTTCTATACCAAGAGATTTTAAATGTGCAGCAACTTTCTCCGCCGTTTTAAATTCGCGATTCGAAAGCTCTGGGTTTTGATGGAGATCTCTTCTCCATTCGATAACTTTGGATTCGATTTGATCGGCTAGCGTTGAAGCTTGTTGTTTGCTTTGTCCAAAGAGACTTGCACTCAAGCAGCAAGCTATGAGCATTAAGTAGTAAAATTTCATGTGGGTTGTTTTTGATTTTTAATTAAACTGAAGATAGTGATAAGTTTTTAAAGAGCATAAAATAAAAAAGGCGTAACACCAAAAGCGCTACGCCAAATTCAATCTTAACTTTAGGAAAAAACGGAAATATTTTACTAGAAGTAATATCACTTCAAGTGAGCCTACCTCTTCCTTCCTTAATTCTTTTTATACACCAGTCTTCGATCCTAAAACCGAAGCCATGTATTGTCTGTTCAACATTGCGATATTAGAAATGGAAATTTCCTTAGGACATTCCGCTTCACAAGCTCCAGTATTGGAACACATTCCGAATCCTTCTTCATCCATTTGGTTGACCATGCTCTGTACACGTGCTTCCGCCTCTACTTCACCTTGTGGCAATAAACCTAAGTGAGCAACCTTCGCAGAAGTAAACAACATCGCAGAACCATTCGGGCAAGCCGCAACACATGCGCCACAACCGATACAAGTCGCTGCATCGAAAGCTTGAGATGCAACATCTTTTCCAATTGGAATATCATTTGCATCCTGAGCTTGTCCAGTGTTGACAGAAATATATCCACCAGCTTGGATGATCTTATCAAGGGAACTTCTATCTACCATCAAATCTTTAATCACTGGGAAAGCAGCAGCTCTCCAAGGTTCAACAACGATAGTGTCTCCATCTTTGAATGCTCGCATGTGTAATTGACAAACCGTAGTTCCTTTTTGAGGACCATGCGCTCGGCCATTGATTACAAGGTTGCAGGTTCCGCAGATTCCTTCTCGGCAATCATGTGCAAAAACCACAGGAGACTTTTTCTCAGAGATCAAAGTCTCGTTTAATACATCCAACATTTCTAAAAAAGACATATGCTCACTGGCTACAACTTGATGCGTTTCAAATTGACCTTTTGCTTGTGCGTTATTTTGTCTCCAGACTTTTAATGTTAAATTCATATCTTATTTTTTTTCGGTATTCGTGGTTCGGTATTCGTAATTCGTTTGTTCGAGATAAAAGTCGAACACCGAATGTCGAATATCAAACACCGGATTATTTATATGATCTAGTTTTCAACTCAACGTTTTTGAATGTTAATGCTTCTTTGTGAACGATTGGTTCGTTGTCATCCCATTCCCAGGCAGCAACATAAGTATAATCTTCATCGTTACGTTTTGCTTCTCCGTTTTCCGTATACTCTTCTCGGAAGTGTCCTCCACAAGATTCGTTACGATCTAAAGCATCAAGGATCATCGTTTCACCTAGCTCCATAAAGTCAGCAACTCGTCCTGCTTTTTCTAATTCAGTATTGAATTCATCTGCTGTACCTGGAACAAAAACATCTTTCCAAAATTCTGCTCTCAACTCTCGGATCATCTGGCGACCTTTTTTCAAACCTTCTGCATTTCTGGCCATACCGCAATAGTCCCACATGATTTTTCCAAGACGTTTGTGGAAACTTTCAACAGATTGATTTCCTTTGATATCGATAAGCTTTTGAAGTTGAGCTTTTGTTTCTTTTAGAGCAACTTCAAATTCAGGAGCGGAAGTTTCAATCTTTTCCGTTCTGATTTCTTGTGATAAAAACTGACCGATAGTATAAGGAATTACAAAGTAACCATCCGCTAATCCCTGCATCAATGCAGATGCACCAAGACGGTTTGCACCGTGGTCAGAGAAATTTGCTTCTCCTAATGCAAAAAGACCAGGAACATTTGTTTCTAAATTATAATCTACCCAAAGTCCACCCATAGTATAATGAACTGCTGGGTAAATTTTCATTGGGTATTCATATGGATTTTCACCAGATATTTTTTCATACATCTGGAAAAGGTTACCGTATTTTTCTTCTATAACTTCTTTACCTAATTTGGTAATCGTTGCTTTGTCAGGATTGTTGATACCAGCAGAAAGCGCTTTGGATTTTCCATATCGCTCGAACGCAGAAGCGAAATCAAGGAATACTGCTAATCCTGTTGGTGCTACTCCTTTGCCTTCATCGCAAGCTACTTTAGCTGCACGCGATGCAACATCTCGTGGAACTAAATTTCCAAATGCAGGGTATCTTCTTTCTAAATAATAATCTCTGTCTGCTTCAGGAATATCTAATCCTGTCTTCTTGCCTTGTTGAATAGCTTTCGCATCTTCCACTTTTTTGGGAACCCAAACTCTACCGTCATTTCTTAAAGACTCTGACATCAAAGTAAGCTTAGATTGATAGTCACCAGATACTGGAATACAAGTTGGGTGAATCTGAGTGTAACAAGGATTAGCCATTAATGCTCCTTTTCTTACTGCTCTCCAAGAGGCCGTTACATTTGATGTCATTGCATTGGTAGAAAGATAGAATACGTTTCCGTATCCACCAGTAGCCAAAACAACACAGTGTGCTGCAAATTTTTCAAGCTTACCAGTTAATAAATTTCTTGCAATGATACCTCGAGCTTTGCCATCGATTTTTACCAAGTCCAACATCTCGTGTCTGTTGTACATCTCTACATTTCCAAGAGCAATTTGTCTGGAAAGCGATTGGTAAGCACCCAACAATAATTGTTGTCCAGTTTGACCTCTTGCATAAAAGGTTCTACTTACCTGAACACCACCAAAAGATCGATTGGCCAATAGTCCACCATATTCTCTTGCGAAAGGTACGCCTTGAGCAACACATTGATCGATGATGTTTCGACTTACTTCTGCTAATCGGTGAACATTGGATTCCCGAGAACGGTAATCACCACCTTTGATGGTATCGTAAAAAAGACGGTAAACAGAGTCACCATCATTTTGATAATTTTTTGCAGCATTGATTCCACCTTGAGCAGCAATCGAGTGTGCTCGTCGTGGGCTATCATGAAAAGTAAAAGCTTTGACATTGTATCCTAACTCTCCAAGGGTTGCCGCAGCCGCAGCTCCAGCTAATCCTGTTCCAACAACAATAATGTCAATACGTCTTTTATTATTTGGTGCAACCAGATTCATAGTAGAACGGTACTTCGTCCATTTTTCATCTAGTTCGCCAGCGGGTTCTTTTGCATCAAGTTTCATAAAGAACTTTTTATAGGAATTTTAAAACTTTTTAATTGTCGAATGCAAGTTATAAACTTGCAATTATATGCTTCTTTTAAGTTTAAACCGATCTAGGCTATAATTTAAAAGAGGTCCACTTTTTTAATTAAGAAAAATAATTTATCCATTCCATCGCATCAGCGAAGTAGATAATAGGAATGATTGCAAAACCTAAAGGGATTACAATTGAAAATATTTTACCAACACTCTGAATGAATGGCGTATATTTTTTGTGATTGATTCCTAAGGATTGGAACGAACTCTGGAATCCATGCCATAAGTGGAAAGCTAAAGTCGCTAATCCAACTAAGTAAATTAGAACTAGCCACCAAGTAGAAAATGTATTTTTGACTTGACTGTAAAGATCTTTTACTTGCATATCCATGCCATCTACAGAAACCATAGCAAGCTGATCCGTAAATTTCATTTTATACCAAAAATCCCCCATATGGATACAAATGAAAGCTAATATCAAGGTTCCTAAAATCGCCATGTTTTTAGAAGACCAACTTGCTGTTGCATTTGTGCTTACTGCATATTTAGAACCTTTTGCTTTTCGATTTGCTAAAGCAATCATGATTCCTTGAATAGCGTGAAGGATAATAAAGAAGTAGTTACCGAAAGCGATAACCTTAATCAATGGGTTGTGTGTCATCATATAGGCGTACCCGTTAAATGAACTACCTTGATCATTGATTAATAATTGCAGGTTTCCTGCGAGGTGGACCACTAGAAAGAGTATCAGGAATAACCCTGTCAAACTCATGATTAGTTTCCGCCCAATCGAAGAAGTTAAAAATTTAGTTAACCAACTCATTTTGTTCGTTTTGAAAAAATTTGGAAAAACAGGTAGAAAAGTGCGAAATCACTAATTTTAGGCTGATTTTCACTTATTATATGTTTTTGATCGAATGTCTACAAATCTATCTATTAAAAGCCAAAACCCCAATTATTGTTTCTTTTCATCAAAAACATATGATTTATTTAGAATGATTCTAAAGATAGTTAAAAATGGCCTTTTGTCGTGCTTACGATGGCTTTTTGAAGCTTAAAAGAAGGATTTAGGATTTATTGAGGAAGCAATTCCTAATAGTAGTGGCATTTTGAGGGAATAAAAATGAGATTTGATTTAGAGGTAATTCCTGATAAGTTCTTTTGATTTAATATTAAAAACATACGCTTAGAAAGCAAGGATTTCTAAAATGCCTGTTTTCAATGGCTCATAACCGCTACTTTTCCGTAAATTGCAGCAAAAATAATACTGGAATGAAAGTCAATGAAAAATTGAATTTTGGGCACTTTTTAGAAAAATTTCCTGAAATCGAGTTACCAATAACACTTACGGAAGAATCAGCGCTAGCTTTTAGTAAAGCGAATCCTCCTTTATCTTTTCATCTTATCCAAGAATATATTTTGCCGATAGAACTTGAAGAGGTAGATGATTTGACAGAATATGTTGCTTGTCTCCGGATTCCTGAAACAAACGGCTTTTTTGCTATAATTTATTGGAAAGCGTCTTTAATGAATTATCAATATATATTAGCTACCTTTTCAAAAAACGGAGAATTAATTGATCGAAAAGTAATTGGTGGAACTTATTCAGACGGTGATTTGTTAGTTCAATCAGTAGCGACAATTGAGGAAGATTGGATAATATACGTGGTTTCAGGAAAAACATCTACAGACGCTACTTCCTACGACGCTTCGTCAAGTAAATCTTTTAATCTAGAATTGTTGGCTACTGGTGAAATCATCAACTCTGATGAGGGATAAATAATTATGGTATTCGGTTTTCGTTATTCGGGATCACCGAAAACCAAATAAAAAATAACAAAAACCGAATACCAAATTTTTAAAATAAAACATGTCAAGAAAAAATAAATCAAAGAGGAAAGGAAAGAAACTAACAGCGAAAGAACTCCAAATAGAAATATTCAAACTCTTCAAACGGCACCCTAAAAAAAGGTTCGTTGCCAAGCAAGTTATCAAAAAACTTGAAATCACAAATAACAAAGATGCGGTCCATGATGCAATGACTAGATTGCTAGAACAAGGAAAATTATTCTCATTTGGAGAAGGTTCTTTCCGATTGGATCGAATGCAGAAAAATGATAAAGATCGAAAGACTTATCAAGGTCGAGTTGATATGACTCGGACCGGTGCCGCTTTTGTAGTTTGTGAAGACTTAGATCAGGATGTTTATGTTCCGGCTAAGTATATCAATTCTGCACTCCATGGCGATCGAGTAGAAGTTTCTGCTTTTGAAGCTCGGAAAGGTCGACGGCCGGAAGGTGAAGTATTAAGAGTGGTAGAAAGAGCTACCGAGTTTTTTATCGGAGCGCTACGTATTTCCAAAAAATATGCGATTGTAATTCCTGATCGCATGAACATGCCGATTGATATCTTTATCGATCTGGAAAATACCAAAGGAGCAAAGGATGGTGAAAAGGTAATTGTCAAAATCAAAAAATGGCACAATCAAAAAAATCATAGCCCAATCGGTGAAGTAACTTCAGTGCTTGGTGAAGTAGGAAGTCATGATGTCGAAATGAAAGCAATTTTAATTTCGAATGGTTTTAACTTAGACTTTCCAGAAGATGTCAAAACGGAATCTGAAGCTTTGGATACCGTTATCTCTGAAGGTGAAATTGCATTGCGTAGGGATATGCGAAAGATCACCACATTTACAATTGATCCGGATACCGCCAAAGATTTTGATGACGCATTGTCTATTCGAGATTTAGAAAATGGAAATAAAGAAATCGGAGTACACATTGCAGATGTGACACATTTTGTGAAACCGAATACGGCTTTGGATAAAGAAGCACTTTCAAGATCCACTTCTGTATATTTAGTAGATCGGGTTTTACCAATGTTACCGGAAAAGATTTCGAATGAACTTTGTTCGCTCCGACCGCATGAAGATAAATGTACCTTTTCTGCAATTTTTGAATTCGATAAAAAAGATAAAATTGTCAATCAATGGTATGGAAAAACAATCACACATTCTGACCGTCGATTTACTTATGAAGAAGCTCAGCAAGTTTTAGAAACCGGCGAAGGTGATTTTGTAAAAGAGATTAAAGAACTGGATCGAATTGCTAAGGTTTTGAGAAAGAAAAAATTTCAAGATGGAGCCATTGCTTTTGAATCAGATGAAGTGAAGTTTAAGTTAAACGAAGCTGGTGATCCAGTTGATGTTTATGTAAAAGAGCGGAAAGAAGCACACATGCTAATCGAGGATTTTATGCTTTTAGCAAACCGAGGAGTGGCCACCTTTATTTCTGAAAAAGGAAAAGATGCAGGCCGAGAAATTCCATTTGTTTATCGAGTGCATGATTTACCGAATGCTGATAAAGTAGCAGAGTTGGCTCGATTTGCAAAAGAATTAGATTTTGAAATTAAGATAGATACGCCGCAAGCTATTGCGGATTCTTATAATAATTTAGCGAAAGCTGCGAAGAAAGATCCAGCACTAAAAATGTTGGAACCGCTTGCGATCCGAACGATGTCCAAGGCGATATATACTTCGGATAATATTGGACATTATGGTTTAGGGTTTGATTTTTATTCTCACTTCACTTCTCCAATCCGTAGATATTCGGATGTACTGACTCACCGGATTTTAGAAAAAAATCTCAAAGAAATTTACCGCGTAAAGAAAGATGAATTAGAAGAAAAATGTAAGCATATTTCTTTACAAGAACGGAAGGCTGCAGATGCGGAACGAGAGTCTGTAAAGTATAAGCAAGTGCAGTTCATGGAAGATAATATCGGTGAAGAATTTGAAGGTCATATTTCTGGAATGATTGATCGTGGAATCTTTGTAGAGTTGGAACCTAGTCGAGCAGAAGGCTTGATTGGATTTGATAAAATGGACGAATCTTTTGATATTGAGGAAGGACGTTTGAAAGCGATTGGTTCTCGATCGAAGAAGGTTTTGAAAATGGGTGATACGGTGAGGGTACGGATTATTTCTACGGATTTGGCGAAACGACAGATTGAGATGGAGCTTCTCCCTGCGGTCGAAGAGGGATAGATTTGACTCGCTGCGCTTGTCAAATAGTGATTGTTTCCTTCGGAAAGGGATAGATTCCGATAAATCGGAATAGAGATAGATTTGGATCGACTACGTCTCCCAAATAGTGGAGGTCTAGAGATTGTTTTTCATTTTTTAATCAATTTATATTTATGAAAACATTTAGAGATCAGGGAGCAATTGGTGCTTTGTTGGATGAGTATGAACGTGGGGTTTTGGAATTGCAAAGCGTGATTGCTGATATTAGTAATGATGACTTGGAGCGAATTGTAGATGCAGAAACGGAGGACAAAGATTGTCGATCTATTCAAACGATTTTGTCGCATGTCGTGAGAGCAGGCTATGGCTATGTGATTGAGATTCGGAAATCATTGGGAGAAGACTTGGCTTATATGGAAGGGGAACTTTTGGGTTCTGTGGATGACTATCGTGTAGCGCTTGAGGCGATGTTTGATTATAATGAAAAACTATTTGAAGATTATCCGAATATTAGTTTGGAGGAATATGATCCTAATAAAAAGTTTAGAGTAAGATGGGGACAGTCTTATGATGTAGAGCAGTTGATGGAACATGCAATTGTTCATGTGTTGAGACATCGGAGACAGATTGAACGATTTTTGATAAAAATGAGATAAATGTTTTTAGGAAAACATTAATTTATTTTAAGAATATTTTTATAATCAAGTATTAGATAAATATTATATTTGCAGACCGATTGTTTAATCATTTTACAATCAAAACTACTCAAGGAATAAAAGATCAATTTAGAACATCTCATTTAAGATTTTATAAGGGAAAAATAAAAGAATAATTAGATTTACCCGTTTGGGTAGGTTTGAATTAGTTATGTCTTTTTAATTTTAAATTTATTTTACAAAAAATCAAATGATGAAAAAAACAATTTTAATGACGCTATTGATGGCGTTCGCTTTTCTTGTAAATGATGCTTCGGCACAAAGTTTTGGTTCTGCAATTGGTGTTCGATTAGGAGCACCACTTTCTATAACCTACAAAACCTTCTTGAATGAATCCAATGCGATTGAAGTGATGGGAGGAACGAGAGGTTTCGGAAGTGGAGTTACTCAATATCGTTGGTATCAATTAGGAGCTGCTTATCAGGTTCATAAACCATTAAATGTTGGAGCAGTTGAAGGATTGAATTGGTATTTTGGTGGAGGTGCTTCCGTTTATTTTTGGAACTTTAATGACAGCTTTGTAGGAGAAGGATCTAGTAGTAGTTTTGGTTTACAAGGTTACCTAGGGTTAAGTTATACCTTTGAAAATACACCGATAAATCTATCTGTTGATTGGGTGCCAACTTATTTTTTAAATGGATTTGGTGGTTCAGGATTTGGATATGATTCGGGTAGTTTAGGTATCAGATATGTATTAGGCGGTGGGAATTAATTAAGTAGAAATAAATAAAACGAAAATCATATAGCCGGTAGTTTGTCCTTGAGGATAGGCTACCGGTTTTTTGTTAGCTTGTTTTTCTTTTCGTTATATTTGAAATATGCAGCAATTCTTTTCTCAGACATATGGAGTAGCAATTCTTTCTTTAGTGAAACTTTTGGAACGTTTCAGTTATTATGGAATGCGGGCACTGATAGTGTTATACGCTGTTGATGAACTTGGAATAGATAGAAGCGATTCTCTTACTTATTATGGTATTTTTACGGCGGCAATTTATTTGGTAAATATTCCAATGAATTTGATCACAGATCTACTATTAAAACAGAAAAGAGGAATTCTTAGTGGATTTATTTTTTTAGTAATTGGCTATTTTGTTTTAGTCATTCCTGATAAAATGGCAACAATAGGAGGCTTGTTTTTAATTGTCATCGGGACTGGGTTTATTAATGCCAATATGATCGTATTACTTGGGCGTCAATTTAAAAAGCAGGACAAAAAAAGAAATCAAGGATTTATAACTTTTGTCGTTGCTATTAATATAGGAGCTTTTTTTGCCTCTCTCGTTTTAGGGTATATTGGAGAGACCTATGGTTACAAATATGGTTTTGGAATCGCAGGACTTTCTGCTATTATGTCTTTAGTGATTTTTTTGGTAAGTATGAATCGATTCAACTTAATTGAGTTGGATAACTTTTCGAAACCTCAATCATTGGAGGATAATCATCCGGAGATATTGGATTATAACCCGAATTCAAAAAATGCAATGGCTGCAGTTCCTCCGCCAATTCCAGGTTATCGTGGGAATGAAAGCATAATTGGAAGACATCTGATGATTATTGGAATTACACTTGTAACAATGTTGTTTTGGCAAATGTATGAGATTTCCTCCTATCAGTTGTTCCAAATGTTTGGACGTGGGGCTGAGATTAATATTTTTGGAATATCTCTTCCAGGTTCATTTCTTTATTCCGCACAGCTTATATTTTTTCTTCCCTTATGTGTAGTCTTATTTGTATTGATGGTAAATGGTAAAGCCAAAAGTTCTATCAATATGATTGGAGTTGGATTCCTTGCTTTAGCTTTAAATTTTGGATTAACTCATATTGGAACTGGTGACGCTGATCTATTTTCTCTTCTTACTTTAGGAGGTTCTTTTTTAGCTATTTCACTAGCAGAAATTTTTATAACTGCGATAGCACTTTCTTATATGACAAGATTGAACAATGTTCGATTTGCTTCAACAGTGATTGGCTTATATTTGTTGTTGGTAGGTATAGGGGGGAGGCTTTTCTCATTTATGCAAACGTATTATCTTGATGTTAATCTTTTGGTACTAGCAATTATTCCAGTTCTAATAGGCTTAGTCTTTATTTTAGGTAGAAAGTTAATGCTTCAGTTATCAGGAGGCTTAGATTAATCACTTCCGACCAATCAAATTCTTTTTCACATAATTATTAATGAAGCTTTCTTTATAGGTTCTCCCTAGCGGAATTTGTTCGCCAGCCAATTGAATTAGATCTAGTTCTACGGCATCAATGTATTGAATGTTAATCATGTAAGATTTGCTAACTCTGGTAAAAATAGAAGCGGGGAGTTGTTTAGAAATAGTACTAATATTCATCGCAGTGATGAGTCTTTTTTCTTTTGTGAAAATCATGACATAATCTTTCATTCCTTTGATGTAGAGGATATCTTTGTAGAAAAGTCGGATAAATTTTCGATCAGATTTGATATAAATAAAATCTTGCTCAATGGATTCAACACTATTGTTGGATGAAGATTTCAGGTCGTAAAATTCTTTAGCTTTATTCACTGCTTTTATAAAACGTTCCATCCGAATTGGCTTGACCAAGTAATCAACAACGTCTAATTCAAATCCTTCAAGCGCATACTGAGGATAAGCAGTTGTTAAAATAACCAGTGGTTGATTTTTCAAAGAGCGAATAAATTCCAGACCAGAAATTCCAGGCATTTCAATATCCAAAAACATAAGATCTACTTTTGTTTTAGATAGGAAGTCATTGGCCGCCATCGCATTGCCAAATTGACCTAGTAATTCTAAAAAAGATAATTGCTGGATATTTAATTCCATTCCTTCCCGAGCTAAAGGCTCATCATCGACTATAATACATTTCATAATTAAATATTATTATCCAGATGAAGTTGAACTTTAAATAATTGATCGTCATCTGTGATTTTTAAAGTATGTTTTTGCGGATATAATAATTCCAGCCTACGTTTGACATTCGCCAAACCGATACCTCCTTTTGGGATTTTTGTTTTTTGTTTAGGTATTGAGTTTTCAATTTTAAAATCAATACTACCTTCCTTAATGTCGAGATTGATGTCAATGAAACTTTCATTTTCAAGACTTGCTCCATGCTTAACTGCATTTTCAATAAACGGTAAAAAAATAAACGGAGCAACCATTTTTCGATTTACATCTCCAGTGATATTGAAGTTTATTTTTGCTTTGTTTTTTCTTAAAGCATCAAATTTTAAATAGTTTTTTAAATAATCAACCTCTCCAGAGAGGTATACTTTTTCTTTAGCACAATCATACAATTGATATCTTAACAAATCAGATAAAAGTAAAATACTTTCCGAAGCTTCTTCCGGTCGCTTTCGAGATTGCACATAGATATTATTCAAAGCATTGAAGAGTGAATGAGGATTAATTTGATCTTTTAAATAAGCAAGTTCTGTTTTAAGACTAGATTGTTCAAGCTCATTAATCTGCGATTGATTTTGTAAAAACATTTTAAAAATTTTGACCGCGATAGCTGTTCCTAGTAAAGTAATGGTTGGAAGAAAAGTAGAAATGATAAAGTCTGTAATTAATTCCTGAGTGGTGCAATCAGGACAAGGATCATCTAAGGTAAGATTGTTGAGGTTGATGACAAAGATTGATAAAAGAGTGAGTGACAGGTATTGCCAGACTTTATTTTTTAATAATAAAAAAGGAATTAATACATAGAGATTTAAATAGACCATTGCTAGGTCAAGTAGGAAAGCGAGAATGACATATTTAATGTACTCCGTTTCGAATGCTTGAGTAATTCCAAAAATGGCCAAAAACTCATCAAGGTACATGACCACCCAAAATAGCACATGAAAACCTATACGGTATTTCTCATTGAGGATCCATTCAAATGCTTTTGTATAGCTGTATTGATTCATTTGTAAAGTGTAGTTACCCGTAGCTACGCTACTTGATTCAAAAGTACGCTATTATAAGAATCTCTACAATCAGAAAGTATAATTTAAACCTACAAAAGTATAATAAAGAGCTCCACAAGTATAAACAGGGCTTTTTTTATCCTGGTTTGAATCTATATTTGAAATATCAACACAAACTTCAATCTCTTTATTCACAGTCTAAAAATAATTTCTATACGGATAAAATCTACTTGTTTCTATCAACAGCGTTCCAAAATAAATAACCTAGAGAGGTTTGATTTCTCATAGAATTCATTCTGGAAATGGCTGATTTTCTTAAACAATTAAAACGAATTGTCATGAAAAACAAGTTATTGATTTTATTAGTATTAGCAATTTCATTTTCTGCTTGCCAAGATAACGAAGAATACTGGGATGAGTTTGATGACCTTTCCCAAAATGATGAAGAGTATAATGAACCAGAAGAAGAAGGTAATAACTCTGACCATAACCACGATGGAGCAGAAGGGCAATTGACCTTGTATCAAATCCTTGGGGCAGACCTTTCCAAAATAAAAGATTTTAATGTTGGAAGTGATCTTTTAGCTTTCCAACAAGATTACCAAAAGCATTTTGACATGTGGAATTTTGTTACTCGCTTAATTCCTGAAAATCAAAGAAGTCGTTTAGTGGAATTTGAAGTATTTCATGGAGGTGGTAATTTGCTAGGTTATGTAGAACCGATCAATGAAGGAGATCTCAGTCAGTGGAAATTTGCGCTTGCAATTGATGCCGCTGAAAAAATCGAAGAGATTGATTTTCAAAATTTGTTTACCTACGTGACGATTCACGAGTTTGGACATGTACTAACCTTGAATGAAAATCAAATCAATGCCGATGCAAATTCTTGTAATGGTTTTGAAACTCAAGAAGGATGTGCTCGATCGGATTCTTACCTTAATCAGTTATTCAAAATTGGCTGGGCTGATATTTATAACGAGTTTGAAGATTTGGAAGAAGATGAAGGCGAAGATTTTTATGAAAAATATAAAGATCGTTTCGTTAGTGATTATGCAGCAACAAATCCAGGAGAAGATATCGCAGAAGTATTTGCCTTTTTTATTACAGAACCTAATCGACCTAATGGCAACACCATCGCAGATCAGAAAATGAAGATGATGTACGAGCAAGATGAATTGGTTGAATTAAGAGAACAGATTCGTCAATCTGAAAGTGTGCTTCGATTGCAGCCAGGTAGTTGGTTAACAAATCCACTTCGGAAACAATTTAGAATCGGCCGACAACACAAGCATTAATGCTTTTGATAGATACATTTAGTTTTCATAGCTTTTAAGATTTAGAGAGAAATGCTCGGGAGTGCATTTCTCCTAAATCCCTTTCTTCCTTAAAAAAAATAGACCATATCGCCGTTTTTTAGGACGCTACATTTTATTATTTACAGCGTCCATACTGTTCTGATAATTCCATTTGTCAGCCAGGGTTTTCAATGTTTTTATTATTTCTAAACTTAAACCTTAAACCTTATTTTTTATGAAAAATCTTATTTATTTTCTTTGTACACTTTGTCTTTTCGCAGTGCTAAGTTCCTGTAATAAAGATGAAGAAGTTAACCCTACTCCAGAAAATCAAATTACCGAAACCACAACGGATGAGACTACAAAGAGGTCTTGTGGTCATGAAGAACATATGGAAAAACTATTAGCGGATCCGGCATATGCTAAAATCCATGAGGCGAAATTTACGAAACTAGAAAGTGTCGCAGGTTCAAGAAGCGTTGATTGTTCTGAGCCTACTTATCTAGCAGTAGCTGTTCACTTTCAAGGAATTTCAAATCCTGATAATGCTTGCCTTCGTCAGTTGGCTCAAGCTCAAATAGATATTATTAATGCGGATTACCAGGGAACGAATAGCGATATCTCCAATTGGGATGATTCCGCTTCTGAATATTTTCCAGGAGTTGAAAATGGAGATGCATGTATTAGATTTTGTTTAGCAACACAAAATCACCCGAATGGTTATAGTTTAAACGATGGAGATCTTGCGGTAACAGTCAATCAAACTTCTGGTGATAATGTCTCTGCCTAGAGTGGTTATATTAATATTTTCGTTCGCCCTAATCTTGGCTACCTTGGGTATTCACCTTTAGGAGGTAGTGGTAATGGAGATGGTGTAGTAATTGATGCTGCAGCTTTTGGAAGTGGCGCAGGTTGTAATGGTGTTTCTCCTAATGCTCCTTTTGATTTAGGTCGTACTTTGACACATGAATTAGGACACTATTTATTGCTTGATCATATTTGGGGTGGCTCAGGTGGATGTAATGATGATGACTTAGTAAATGATACTCCTGTGTCTTCTCAAGAGTATTATGGTTGTCCAAATCTAGGTGTAACTTCTTGTAGTTCTAATGACATGCACATGAGTTACATGGATTACACGAATGATGCATGTATGTATATGTTTTCTGCAGGGCAGATTGCTCGTGCTGAAAATTACGTAGCAACGAGTCTTCAAAATGTAGTTAATAATACCGCTGCTGTTTGTGGAGATGTCGATCCTCCAAGCCCAACATGTAACGATGGAGTTCAAAATGGTGACGAAACAGGAATTGATTGTGGTGGATCCTGTGAACCTTGTGAAACAGTACCTACTTGTAACGATGGAATTCAAAACGGTGACGAGACAGGAGTTGATTGTGGCGGATCTTGTGCGCCATGTGAACCAGAAGGCGGATGTCAAACACCTAGTAACATAAGTTCAAATATATTGAGTACAAGTTCTGTAGAGTTAACTTGGGATGCAGTACCTAATGCGATCAAGTACAAAGTGAAATACCGACCTCAAGGAACTTCTCAGTGGATCAATGTACCTGCAAACAGTAATTTTAAAATCCTCAATAATTTATTAGCAAATACAACTTATCAATATAGGGTAAGAACGATATGTAATGGGGAGCGATCTCCATGGAGTCCTTTTGATACTTTTACAACGAATGGTAACAATGAAGAAGATTGTTTGGATTTAAATTTTTCTTTAGGACTTGATGCTTATGGAAATGAAACGACTTGGGAGCTTGTGAATGAAAATGG
>CAKZTD010000224.1 GCA_937921595.1 uncultured Saprospiraceae bacterium | reverse complement strand
AAGCAACAAAACAACAGATGCTCAGGAGGAGAATGATTGTACGAATCATGATTGTGTTTTTTATTTAAAAAAATGAATGGTATGAAGATAGGAAAAGTCTATGGGATTTTGGACACAGAATTTCGACTAGACTCGAATTGATACTTTTACAAAGGAAAAAAGAAAATACAGCGTTTAAAAAAATGGCGAGAAATTAGTGACAACGAAGATTAAGGAATACTTTTCTTATAAGGTTAGATTTATGAACAAAGATTAACGACCTTAGAAGTGGTATGACTCTTGGCCAAATCGTTAATCCTTGTTCTTAAATCAAATTGGTTTTTACATATTTCTTCGATACTGCCCACCCACCTCAAACAGCGCATTCGTGATCTGGCCAAGCGAACAATACTTCGCGGTTTCCATGAGTTGGTCAAAAATATTTCCGTTACTAACAGATATCTTTTGTAGATTTCTAAGAAGCTCCGCAGAAGTATCTTTGCTAGATTCTTTAAGCGTATTCAGCGTATTGATCTGGTCTTCTTTTTCTTCAGTAGTTGCTCGAATAACTTCCTCAGGAATAATCGTAGGGGATCCATCTTTTGAAAGATAAGTATTGACACCAATCAAAGGTAGCTCACCCGTATGCTTGAGCGTTTCGTAATGTAAACTCTCATCTTGAATTTTACCTCTTTGGTACATCGTCTCCATCGCTCCGAGTACACCACCACGTTCCGTAATCCGATCAAATTCTAAAAGCACCGCTTCCTCAACCAACTCAGTTAATTCTTCTGTGATAAAAGAACCTTGCATTGGATTTTCGTTTTTCGCCAATCCAAATTCATGATTGATGATCATCTGAATCGCAACAGCTCGACGAACACTTTCCTCAGTTGGAGTAGTGATCGCTTCATCGTATGCATTGGTGTGTAAAGAATTACAATTATCGTAGATCGCATAAAGCGCTTGTAAAGTCGTTCGGATATCATTGAAAGAAATCTCCTGAGCGTGGAGTGATCTTCCAGAAGTTTGAATATGGTATTTTAATTTTTGAGAACGATCAGTTGCTTTGTATTTCAACTTCATGGCTTTCGCCCAAATTCTTCTAGCGACTCTTCCTATTACCGCATATTCTGGATCGACTCCATTTGAAAAAAAGAAAGAAAGATTTGGTGCAAATTTGTTGACATCCATTCCTCGTGACACGTAGTATTCAACGAAAGTAAAACCATTGGCTAAGGTGAATGCTAATTGCGAAATTGGGTTTGCTCCAGCTTCCGCGATGTGGTATCCTGAAATAGAAACGGAGTAGAAGTTTCTAACATTTTGATCGATGAAATATTGTTGTACATCTCCCATAAGTTTTAGAGAAAACTCCGTAGAAAAAATACAAGTGTTTTGAGCTTGGTCTTCTTTTAAAATATCTGCTTGAACTGTTCCGCGAACAGAAGCTAAAGCTTTTGCTTTTAGAGGCGCATAAGTTTCTGCGTCTAAAATTTGATCGCCAGTAACCCCTAATAGTAATAAGCCAAGGCTGTTGTTTCCTTCTGGAATGTCTCCAATATATTGAGGACGTTTTAATCCTTTGTCTTCATAAAGTTCTTTGAGTTTTGCTTCGACTTTATCTTCCATGCTATGCTCGCGAATATACATTTCGCATTGTTGATCGATTGCAGCATTCATAAAGAAAGCACAGATCGTAGCAGCAGGGCCATTGATTGTCATCGAAACAGAAGTCTTAGGATCACAAAGGTCAAAACCAGAGTATAATTTTTTTGCATCGTCTAAGCAACAAATGCTTACTCCAGAGTTTCCAACTTTTCCGTAGATATCAGGACGGTGATCTGGATCTTCTCCATATAAAGTCACCGAATCGAAAGCCGTTGATAATCTATTAGCCGGCATGTCCGCAGAAAGATAATGGAATCTTCGATTGGTCCGCTCAGGGCCACCTTCTCCAGCAAACATTCTAGTTGGATCTTCTCCTTTTCTTTTAAATGGAAAAACACCTGCAGTGAATGGAAATTCTCCTGGGACATTTTCTTGTAAAACCCAACGAAGAATTTCTCCCCAGTCTTTAAATTTTGGAAGTGATACTCGCTGTATTCTGGAATGTGAAAGAGAAGTGGTAAAAGTCGGTACTTTGATTTCTCGGTCTCTTACTTTATAGATGAATTCATCTCCGTAATAGTTTTCTTTTTTAGCATCCCAACTATCTAAGATTCTTTTGGATTGACCATCGAGATCTAAAGATAAATCGTCATAGGCTTTTTGTAGACCAGAAAGAATGATTTCTTTATTTTCAATATCCTCTTGCTTTTCAATCGCTTCAAGAGATTGCTTAAGACCAAAAAGTTTTCGAGCTATTTCACATTGATTATCTACCCAACGATCATACTGACGATTGTTTTCTGAAATCTCAGAAAGGTAACGTGTTCGAGCTGGAGGGATAATGAAAATCTTTTCGCTTTCCTGTTGCGCTGTTTCTAAGTCGGATTTAAAATCTCCTTTTGTTTTTTCAACAATCGTATCCATCAGATTTCGATACAAGGTATTCATTCCCGGATCATTAAATTGCGAAGCGATGGTTCCGTAAACAGGCATTGTTTCTGTCGCTGCTTCCCAAAGTTGATGGTTTCGTTGATATTGTTTTTTGACATCTCTCAAAGCATCTTGCGCACCACGTTTATCAAATTTGTTGATGGCAATCATGTCTGCAAAATCAAGCATGTCGATTTTTTCTAACTGCGTCGCTGCTCCATATTCTGGTGTCATTACATAAAGGGAAACATCAGAGTGATCAACGATCTCTGTATCTGATTGCCCAATTCCTGAGGTTTCTAAAATGATTAAATCAAAACCAGCAGCTTTTAGAATATCGACGGCTGCCTGTACGTGTTTTGATAAAGCAAGATTAGATTGACGAGTCGCTAATGATCGCATATAGACCCTTCCATGATTGATGGAGTTCATTCGGATTCTATCTCCAAGTAGCGCACCACCAGTTTTTCTTTTCGACGGATCGACAGAAATAATGGCGATCGTTTTATCTTTAAAATCTAATAAAAATCTTCTAACTAATTCATCTACTAAACTTGATTTTCCAGCACCACCTGTTCCCGTGATTCCAAGTACTGGGATGTTTTTATTAGTAACTTCTTCTTGAATATCAGCTAACCATTGTTTGTTTTCTTCTGGAAAATTTTCAACAGCAGTGATCAATCTAGCTATAGATTTTTGTTCTCTTTTAGAAATGGATTTTAATTCACCATTGAGATTCATGCCCATTGGGAAATCACATTGCTTGATTACTTCATTGATCATTCCTTGAAGTCCCATTTTTCTACCATCATCTGGAGAGAAAATTTTTGAGATTCCGTAATTGTGCAATTCTTCAATTTCCGTTGGAAGGATTGTTCCACCGCCACCGCCGAATATTTTAATATGGCCTGCTCCATTCTCTTTTAGCAAGTCATGCATGTATTTAAAAAACTCATTGTGACCTCCTTGGTAAGACGTCAAAGCAATTCCTTGAACATCTTCCTGAATCGCACAATTCACAATTTCTTGAACGGAGCGATTGTGTCCGAGGTGTATAATCTCAGCGCCAGAGCTTTGCATGATCCTTCGCATGATATTGATGGCAGCATCATGGCCATCAAATAGAGATGCGGCAGTTACAATTCTAACTTTATTTTTAGGATAGTAAGGTGTAATTTTTTCCATTAGTGTGGATATTGGTCAATTTGGTAAAATTTAGCTTTTCTAAAGCACAAAATTACGAATTTTAAAGCAGTCCAGAGAGAAAATTTCTTGCTTATGCTCTTTCTACAACAGTTAAAAACTCGCTCAACATCATAGCTGTTGCTCCCCAGACTACATGATCTTCTACATTATAGAAAGGCACATTTTTTAAAGTGATGTTACTGGAGATTTTTAAATCTTTTCTTTGGATCGTATCAGGGTTGCGAAGGTGGTTTAATGGTACTTCGAGGATGGATTTGACCTCCGATGGTTGTGGAATAAATTCAGGGGTGTAATCCAGTTTTCCAACAAAATGATGAACCAAGAAATTGCTTACCGGAATGTAAATGTCAGTCAGTTGTCCAAGTAGTTCAATGTCGCCAGATATAACGCCGACTTCTTCATTGGCTTCTCGTAATGCTCCTGCCGAAAGAGAAGTATCAGAAGATTCTAATCCTCCTCCTGGAAAACTAATTTGACCACTATGCCGGTCGTCTTTGTGAGTGGACATTCTTTCGATGAGGACAATATGCCAGTCGTCATTTTTAGGATAAAGCAAATTTAAAACACAAGCTACTTTTGCATCCGATGGTGGTGGTGGATAGTTTAGCCGAACGGCATGAGCCATTTTATATTGAGCAGGTCTTCCAGGTAATTCTTTACTGAGTTGTTGTTTTAGATTCTTGATCATAATTATTAATTAATCTGCAACGCTATATTCCTATAAATAAAAACTGCTACGATCTATAAAAGTTCGTAGCAGTTTAAAATATTTTTAAAGTAGATAAATCTACTAAGTATTATTTATTTGAAGCCTGAAGATACTTTTCTAGCGCCATAGTCATCGAAGGAGTATCTGGGGCAGGAGCGTGGATATTGATATCCAAACCTCTTTCTGTAACAGCTTTTGAAGTGCTATTTCCGAAGACAGCAATTCTAGTATCTTTCTGCTTGAAATCCGGGAAGTTTTCATAGAGTGAAGTGATTCCCAGCGGACTGAAGAAAACCAATACGTCATACAAAACATTGCTCAAATCAGAAAGGTCACTACTTACAGTCTGGTACATCATGGCGTCTTGCCAATCCAATTCCAATTCATCAAGGAATATAGAAACACTCTTAGCACCAAGGTTAGAACAAGGCATTAAGAATTTTTCAGTAGCCTTATACTTAATCAAGTAAGACTTCAGATCCGTGATCGTTCTTTTACCAGTGAAAACCTTACGCTTTCGGTAAACGATAAATTTTTGTAAGTAATTTGCTATCGCTTCAGAAATACAAAAATACTTGGTCTCTTGAGACATCTTGATACGCATCTCTTCACATATTCGGAAGAAATGATCAATAGCATTTTTGCTAGTGAAAATGATAGCAGAGTAATCATCCGGACGAATCCGGTTTTTACGAAAGTCTTTAGAGGATACAGGTTCTACTTGAATAAATTGACGCCAGTCAATTTGTAGATCATATTTCTTCTCTAAGTCGTAATAAGGGGAACGTTCTGGCTTAGGTTGTGAGATTAAAATACTTTTAATCTTCTTGTAAGTTTCACCCTCAGCTTTTCCATTTATAGCCATTCAAAACGATTATTTTATTAAATCTTAATGAACATTTGCTCCGGTCATTAGTATTTTAACTAAAATTATAACAGGAGCGATTTCAACGGCACAAAGGTACATAAAAAAATGAAATTTATGAAACGCTAGAAACTTACTTCCTATAAAAATTCCTCTAAGGCTTCTAAATAAATAAACCGCTGCAATGGTTAGAAAAGCAAGGATAATCCCTGTAAAGGTCAGTGATTCTGCGGTAAAAGCGATGAATATGTTGAGAGGTATTAATAATATTCCTAATATAATACTGAAAATGATGATGGTAAAGCTATATTGTTTGATTTCTTTAGCGATTGGAAAAATGATCTCTATTATCTTCAAAATAAGATGTTTTAACAAAAAGAAGCCAGTAACAGCTAAGATGCAGTACATAAGGTTGCTAAATTCGAAGGGAATCGTGTTGTAATAGATCGCTAATTGGAAGACAAATATCCCCGCACTGACAAAAAATAGCGCATAAAGAAAGAGATATGGGATAGAAATGAAGACGCCTTGCTCTCTTTGAAGAAGTTTTAAAATATTTTCATTAGAAAAAGCTCGGTATATTTTTCCGATTAGTGACCTATATAGTGTAACCAACAAGGCTAGAATAATCATCATGATTAAAATAGGCCAAAATAGTAGTCTGTTTCGGGTATCTTTTGGTTTTTGAATAATCTCAAGTTCGGGAGGTGTTTGAGTAATCGTCTTAGTTTTTGCCTCTTCCCGCGTTTTTGATGACTTGACACGATTAATATCGAAAGGATTTTCTACGACAGGAGGCTTTGCTGCTTCTGGTTCTATATTCGGAGTATCAATAACTTGACGAGACTCTATGTCAAAAGGATTATTTTCAGCTGCTTCTTCAGAATTTAAAGGCTTTTGGTTTTTAGGAATCCGATGTTGTAGGTCAAAAGGGTTGGGTTCAGTTTGGGCAATAGCAAAACCTAAAACACTGAATAACATCAGGCTGATTAAAAGAAGTTGCTTGGTAAATAATCCTCCATTCATATTAGGGAGCAAATTACGAAAAGGCCTTGGTTTGGCAAAATAAAAACTCAAAAGGTGAGAAGAGGTTTAAAGGGACTGTTTTTGAAACTCAAAAAAGAGAGAAAGAGGAAAAGGCAAGAGGTGACTTTCGACCACCTCTTGCTGAGGAAATGAATGGGAATTAGCTCTTGTTTTTAATTACTTCCCCTTTAATTTTTAAAGGGATAGGTGTGTCATTGAGGTTTGTAGTGACTTTGATGGTTTTTTGGAATTTTCCAGCTTTTTTGGCGTTATAAGTTGCTTTGATTACAGTCGATTCACCTGGCATAATTGGACCTTGATTATAAGCAGGAACGGTGCAACCACAAGAGGGTTTTACTTCTTTTAATAATAAAGGTTTATCACTATTATTGGTTAAAGTAAAAGTAGCTTTGGCTGGCACAGCATGTTCGATTTTTCCAAATTCGAAAGTTGTCTGATCCCATTTGAGCAAAGCTTCGGATGTGTTTTCGATCGAAATTGGATTATTGACTTTTACTGCAGTTTGAGCATTTACTGATGTAAAGAAAAATGCCGTCATTAGGAATGATAATACAAATAAATTTTTCATTGAATTTAATTTAATGTCTACTATTAGACTTAAGGTTTTTTGAATTGAATGGTGTACACATTCTGTCGATACAAAGATGTCGGCTTTTTTAGCTGTGTGCTGTTAATGAGATTTCAATAATTGTTAATGAGCTGTTAAACAATTTTTAACCTATCTTAGAAGAGTGTAACTTGGAGCAGAAGTTAGGGGGAAGAGATGAAGGATGAAGTTTTGGTTCTGAAACATGTAGGTCTATTTGGAGTTTAAAAAATAAAGATTAAATATTTTTTGTGAATAATAGCATGATAAGGCGGGTTGTAATTCTTGGAGCTATGGCGGTTATCAGCATCATTGCCGTGCAGTCTTATTGGGTATTGCAAACTTGGGATTTACGAGAGAATGATTTTAATCGGACGATAAATATTGCTTTACGTAGAGTGGCGGAGGATTTAGCAGATTTAAATAATAGTGTTTTGCCGCTTAAGAATTTGATCAGACAGGAGTCGTCAAATTCCTATACTGTGAATATGGAAGATGTGATCGATGCGAGTCAGTTGGAGTTTTTTTTGTATCAAGAATTTGAAAAATTGGCATTGAATATTGATTTTGAATATGCGATTTTTGATTGTTCGAGTAATGAAATGGTGTATGTGAATTATTGTAGCTATTCGAATGAAGAAAAACCAAAAGAAAGCTTAAGTACTTTTCCAAAGGCAGATAAATTAAATTATTATTTTGCAGTAAATTTTCCAACGAGGTCTAGTCATTTAGTAAGTAAAATGGAGTTGACTTTTATATTCACATTGATCTTGTTATTGTCGAGTATGTTTTTTGTGTATTCGATTTTTGTGATCATAAGGCAGAAGCGATTATCAGAAATGCAAAAAGATTTTATCAACAATATGACTCATGAGTTTAAAACTCCAATCTCTACTATCCGGGTTTCTTCTGATGTGTTTTTAGGTAACGAAATGATACAAAAAGATCCTCGATTATTGAAGTATGCGAGCATCATAAAAGAACAAAATATTCGATTGAATAATCAGGTGGAAAAAGTTTTGCAATTGGCGAAGATTGAAGGAGAACGTTTTGAATTGCAAAAAGAAAAATTGAACCTCCACGAATTGATTTTAAAAGTTGTAAATAGTAATGAGTTAAGGGTTACTCAAAACGGAGGACTATTGAAAAGTGAATTGGCTGCGAAGGATTTTGAGGTAAAAGCAGATCGATTTCATATGACGAATGTGATTCACAATTTAATTGATAATGCGATTAAATATTGCAAAGAGGTGCCGGATATTTTAGTCAAGACATTTGAGGAAGATGGAAAACTTCGATTGATTATTGAGGACAAAGGAATAGGGATTGATAAAGAACATCAGAGCAAGATTTTTAATAAATTTTTTAGAGTACCAACAGGTAATCTCCATAATGTCAAGGGCTTTGGTTTGGGATTATTTTATATCAAAAAGATTTGTGATTTACATGGTTGGAAAGTCGATCTAGATAGTGAACTTGATCAGGGTACGAAAATTAAAATTAGTTTTTAGAATAAGGGTGCGCATGAGATAAATTCATTTTTCACATGCTCACTCCTCACAAGATGATACATATGGCACATTTACTCTACGTAGAAGACGACGAAAGTTTAAGTTTTGTAACCAAGGATAATTTGGAGTTACAGGGGTTGAAAGTAACACATTGTCCTGACGGAAAATCGGCGATGGCAATCGTTCGAAATCATCAATTTGATCTTTGTATTTTGGATGTGATGCTGCCAGATTTTGATGGTTTTATGATTGCTCAAGAGATTCGGAAATTTGATAAACAGGTACCGATTATATTCTTGACAGCACGCTCCTTAAAAGAGGATAAAATTCATGGCTTACGACTAGGGGCAGATGATTATATTACGAAGCCGTTTAGTATCGAGGAACTAATTTTAAAAGTGCAGATTTTTTTAAAAAGAAGAAATATTGTTGGTGATGTAGATGATAGCGCTAAAGAATTCGATCTAGGGAATTATCTTTTTGATTACAAAAACCTAGAACTTAAAAATTCAGAAACGGCTAAAAAATTAACTCAAAAAGAAGCAGATTTACTTCGGTTTTTTATTCGTAATAAAAATGAAGTATTGAAACGCTCGGATATTTTGGAAACGCTTTGGGGAGAAGATGATTATTTTATGGGACGATCATTGGATGTTTTTATTTCTCGATTGAGGAAGTATTTGAAAGAGGATGAGCGGTTGAAAATTGAGAATATCCATGGAGTTGGATTTCGGTTGAAGACGGAAGTGTAAAAATCGACTTTCGTACATTTGATGCAATGCATCAAGCTAGACCAATGTTCGATTTGACAATGGGAGAGATTTCTAAGATTATCTTTTGCGGAAGAGCTTTCTGATTTTTCTTAGTTTTCGTTTTTTTCTGACCTGAGCGAGTTCAATCCAGTCGTTTGTTTGTTTAAACGGGCTGCCTGATGGTCCATTCCAGGCTATGCTTTCAATTTTTATCATTTCGATTTTTTGTTTGCTATTTGCAATACCGGATGCAGAGTAATAGAAATTTATCATCTCTAAACTTTTTTCAAATTGCAGCTTATGTTTAAATAGACTTTTATCTTTCTCCTTGATGATGTCAAAAGCAATGTTGTAACGGTTTTCGAATTTGTCTTTGAAGAATACACGATGTGTTTTTTCATGAAAGAACTCATAATCAGGAAGCAGGCTTCTCAGGATTCCATCATATAAATCGATGTCATAGCCTTCTCCAGATTTGATGTACAGGATTTTTTCGTCCGTCCTATTTTTTATAAATAATCTAAAATCTGGATAGTGCTTACCAAGAATAAACCGTTGATATGTTCTCGTTGTTTTAGTTTTTTTGTTACTATTTTTGATGACCACATCAATGGTGATGAATGAAGAGTCTATCGTTTGCTTGACGTATATTTTTCTTTTCTGTTTTTGTGCTCGATTTCTTTTTGACAACTTAAGAAAGCTGCTGGATATAGACGTAATCTTGCCACTATAATAGGTCTGAGTTTTCGCTGTTGCAACGAAAACTAATAAGAGAAAAGATATGATAAAGCGCTTTTTCAAAATTGTATTATAAAAGTAACTTATCATAACTGGTTTATTAAATAAATGAAGAAAGAAAGTCTGTTAAAAAAAGATATTCGATGCCCGAACCAACGAACATCGAATATTTAAACTCCTCACTCCTCACTCCTGTTTTACTCTAGTTGTACTCTTTTCTTTTTCGGATACTTCACCGTGTATTTGAAGTTCAATTTCTTGGTGCTGCTTTTTTGTAATTCAAACTTCCAAGTAAGTTTCCCTGTATCCTTATCAAATTCAGCATCATTGATGTCTTTTTCAACCTCAATCTCTTCCGTCACAGAAATTGGAATCTGATCTTCAATCACAATATTGATCGGTAATTTTTTCTTGTTGCGAATTTCAATGTCCCAAGCTCTGGTGTCAATCCGTTTGTTGCTTAGGAATTTTTTCTTGGTATTTTCTTTTTGCTTAGTACGTTTGATGACGATGTTTTTATCGCGACCCAATGATAAATCCAACGTATCTTCTACACTCTGAACATCCAGGTAAGACTTGCCAAGATAAGTGCCTTCGAAAAAAAGACTCGCTTCGCCATTGAGTAAATTGTAATCTTCCCATCCAGTAATTTGTGCAGTTAGGAAAGCATCTGTATCCAGTTTTGGAGCACAAAAATATTCATAGTAAGCGGGTAATTCATGCTCTTTCATTTGTACGACGTACTGCTTTCCATCTGTTGGAATGTCATAAGGGATATCGATTTTAAAAGACACAGTAGTTGCTTTTTCTATTTCCTGAACCGGTACAGGGATGGTAGGAGCAAGGCTTTTGTCAGCCTGTGCGTCATCTTTATTCCGTCTTTTCTTTTTGCTGAATATCTTTGATCTAGAACCTGTTACTACGACTTCGCTGAGCATCATCCCACTTTCGTCAAGGACCATGTTCATGTTGTTGGAATTGATGGCAGTCTCCAAAGTCGAATAACCAGTGTAAGAAATGATTAGTGACTTTCCATATTCCGGAACATTGATGGTGTATCTTCCATCAAGATCAGTAACGGCTCCTTCGGTAGAACCTTTTACTTGTACAGAAGCACCGATCAATGCCTCGCCATATTCGTCGGTGATCACACCGGTGATTCGTCGAACGGTTCCATTATAAACACCGCTATAAACTCCAGCTCGATTCTTGCTTTTGCCCCCATAGGCGTAAGGATTGTAAAAGTTTAACATCCATGGATTAAGTGTCGGTTTGGTTCCTGATTGAGATGGGTCACCTGTTGATAAAGTGAGTAGAACTTTATCCCAGGGTTCTCCGGAAGATTGGTAGACATTGGCTTTATAAGAAAGTTGAACAGGGCTTTTTACATCCTTAACTCTTAAATCATAATGAGGCGTCCAGCCAGCATTTTTGACTATATAGCTTATTAAGAATTCTCCAGAAGTTGCTTGCTTTGATGTAATAGCTAAGACGACTTCACTGGTGTTTCTACGTTCTCGATAATTAAGGTCTTTGAGTTGTGCCTGAATTTGAGTGATACTAGCTTTAATGCTTTTTAGTTTTCTGGTGATGCTTAATTTTTCTAATCGTATTTCTTTTAATCGAGTTCGATATAATTCAGCAGCAGCTTTTAGTTGATCGACAGAAACTCCATTTTTAATACCCATAGCCTTGCTACTAAGGATCAAAGCTTCTTCCTCGGCTAGAACGCTGAGCAATGTGTTCTCATCATCGGTTTGATCTTGTAGCTTTATTTGATCTATTTTTAGTTTTTCAATTTCTTCGGTCTTGATTGGCGATTCAAAGTAATTCATTTGATGCGTTACAGAAAGTACAGTGAATGCTCCATCTGCTTTTACCTGAATGCTATTTTTGTCAATAGCAGGAGAGATGCCGACGAATTTTATAATGGAATTTCCTTTCGGGATATTGGCTTTAGCTTCTCGGCTGACTTGAGCGCCTTTTGTGAAAACAGTGACTTGTTTGATACTTGATTTTACTTCTTTGGGCTTGTCGTCCGCGAATAATTGTATGGAAAAACAAAGCGCGATTAGAAGGATGGTAATTCTATTCATAACATTATATTTTGTTGTAAAAATTTCGACCTCTCTTAATGGATGCAGAAGTGTGGAGGATTACATAAAAAAGATGAAAGTATTTTTTATAGCTCAAATGGTTGAGGTGGTTGAAGAGTAAGTTGAAGCTAGTTTCAGTCTCTTTGTGTTAAGGAGAGGAAAAGAGATTGTGTTCGTTTTTACATAGAGATTAGAATGAAAAGGCTAGGAAGGAGGAAGTAAGCTTTTAATTGAGTTCTTCGATTTTTTTTAGGAGCCAGGAACGGTTTAAAACCTTTTGTTTTTCTTCTATTTGAGTTTTGATTAAGGATGTTTTTTTAAAAAAATCTTTTTTTGAAGTTATCGATTTTTCTTCAATAATTCGATTCAGTTTTTTAGTAAATCGAATTAAATTGAGCCCGCTTTTTCTTCGGTTGCTTTCTAGTTTTTTTGTTCTTAATAGAAAAATTCGAAATGTTTCTAAAGAATACTCTAATGCTTTTTGGTTGTTGTTGTCAAAGTATATTTTTAGTAATAATATTCTTGTTAGAAGATTATAGTATACTTCTGAAAATTCTACTTGTTGTAAAAGTTCAATAGCTTTGTCGTAAGATTTTTGAGAATAATAGAAAGCTGCCAAATTATATCGGAATGTATTTTCTTTTTGGTTTTTTTGTAAAAAGTCTTTTTGTTCAAAAATAAATTTTTCAATCCATTGATATTCTTTTAACTCAGAACCCAGAGAAACGATATTGGTGTAATCCCAGTTCGGCAGTGTGCCTTTTATATGGAGTACTCCATTGTCTAGCATTTGTTGATATAGTTCGAAAGCTTCTTTTCTAAAGGAGGTTTCGCCCAGATTAAGTCGGCCGATGCAATAATTGAGGGCGTGTGTATATAGGTCACGTCCTTCCTGTTGTTGGAAATATTTAGCTTGTATTTTTAAATTGCTTTTGAGTTGAAAGTAAAATGTATCATTGGAGCCTGTTATCATTTTATAAATCAAATAATAAATCCAAACACTTGGGATAGCAGAAAAGACTTTGGACTCTTTTTCTATAAAAATAATTAACTCGTTTGTGATAGGAAAGGAATACTCACGACCGGTGACTTGTTTTCTTGCCAGCATCTGACAAGTCATTTTTAGTTTTTCACTAACGAGATAAGCATCAAAAAAATGTAAAGCTTTTTCAAGGTATTCACCACTTGTTCGCTTGCCATATTTTAAATCATAATTATCCTGAAG
Organism: uncultured Saprospiraceae bacterium; assembly: GCA_937921595.1. Lineage (GTDB taxonomy): Bacteria > Bacteroidota > Bacteroidia > Chitinophagales > Saprospiraceae > JAHDHW01. Next base: position 804 of record CAKZTD010000224.1, on the reverse strand, counting down.
TCTTAGGAGTTTGTTTTGTTGAAAAAGATAAGTGCTGTCTAGTATTTCTGTTTGCTTTAGCGCTTTTGTTACCTTCCCAGAAGTGAGCAGGAAAAGTTTTTTTTGATCTGCCTGAAGCGCAATTTCTAGGAGATTTATTTGTTGATCTATCTCGCTTTTTTCAGATTGTTTTTGAATATAGAACTGACGGAGGAGTTTTAGTAAATAAGAGATTAAATTACTTAGGTGTTGTTCCTGATAAGGTTGTTTTGGGAAAATGTTTTTAAAAACTTTTTGCTTGTTTAGGTTTTCTTGATCCCATGATTTTATCTTTAAAAGATAAGCAAGGAGATCTTTTGTTTTTTGATGCTTATTAAAATAAGGACTGCAAACAAAATCGTTAAATTCAGCTAGTTCTGATTTTGTAAATCGAAGAAGGTATTGTATAAGTTGAGTGTTAATCAATTTTTTAATTTAAAAATAAGTTATTGATTATCAATTATTATATTGATAGTGAGTAAGTTATGGTTTTTTAAAGGGAAAATTGACCTTAAAAATAAGTAAAATTGTACTTTTTTATTCTGTTAAACGCTGTTATTTTTGATAAGTAGACGTAAAGAATTATGTTTAATCTGTTTGATGTTCTAAAGTTTTCATAAATAATTGACTGTAAGGAAATGGTGTTGAAAAATTTGGGATATCTTAAAAAAAACAGATTCAGTATAATTTAGTCCAATAACATAGTAAATATTAAAACACTTCCCAATGAAGTACTTCCTTGTATTGTTTATGATTTTTGTTTCCACTGCATTTGTAGCGAGTGCT
>CAKZTD010000223.1 GCA_937921595.1 uncultured Saprospiraceae bacterium | reverse complement strand
AATACTTTTTTATACAATCTGGTTGAAAGTCTTTATACCCGAACACAGACAGAATTAAAAAGGGCTAACTTCAGGGTAAAAGGAGACACCATAGACATTAATTTGCCATATGTAGATTATGGCTTTCGCGTAGTATTTTTTGGAGATGAAATTGAAGAAATTCAACGCATTGAATTGGAAACGGGAAAGCGTATTGAAAAACTTGAAAATGCGGCCATTTTTCCCGCTAACTTATACATAGCCCCCAAAGATCGGCTCTTTCAGATCATCAAAGTGATTGAAGATGAATTGTATGCACAAAAACAATATTTCGAAAAGGAAGGTCGCTTTTTAGAAGCCAAACGCATACAGGAACGGACGAGTTTTGATTTGGAGATGATGAAAGAACTGGGTTATTGTAGTGGGGTGGAAAATTATTCTCGATTTTTTGATGGGCGAATTCCAGGCACTCGGCCTTTCTGTCTATTAGATTATTTTCCAGAAGATTACTTGATGATTATAGATGAAAGTCATGTCACCCTACCGCAGGTGCGTGGGATGTGGGGAGGAGATCGCGCCAGAAAATTAAACTTGGTAAATTATGGCTTTCGTCTTCCTTCGGCGATGGATAATCGTCCTTTGAATTTTGGAGAATTTGAAACACTGGTCAATCAGATTGTATATGTCAGTGCAACGCCGGCAGATTATGAACTGGAGCATACAGGTGGTTTGATCGTTGAGCAAGTGATTCGACCAACAGGTTTATTGGACCCTCCGATTGAAGTCCGTCCAAGCTTGAATCAGATTGATGATTTGTTAGAAGAAATAGATCAGCGAATCAAAGCTAACGAACGTGTTTTAGTTACGACTTTGACAAAAAGAATGGCAGAAGAACTCTCCAAGTATATGACTAAACTAGAAGTGAAATGTCGATATATCCACTCGGAAGTCGATACGATGGAACGAGTAGAAATCCTTAGGGATTTACGACTTGGAGGTTTCGACGTTTTGATTGGAGTGAATCTCTTGAGAGAGGGATTAGACCTGCCAGAGGTTTCTTTAGTTGCGATCATTGATGCTGATAAAGAAGGGTTTCTTAGAAATGCCCGGTCACTTACTCAGACTGCTGGTCGTGCTGCTCGGAATTCTAATGGACTTGTTATTTTTTATGCGGATAAAATAACCCGCTCCATGCAAATGACCATTGACGAAACGAGTCGACGTCGGGAAATTCAAATGGCTTATAATTTAGAGCATGGTATTATTCCTAAAACAGTTTCTAAAACTAGAGAAGAAATTCTCGCTTCTAAGTCTATCCTCGACGTTCGTGGAGGCTCTAGCTCTTATATTGAGAAGGATGAACCGAGTATTGCAGCAGACCCTATTATAAGTTATATGTCAAGAGATCAATTGGAAAAATTAATCGCTGAGACAGAAAGAAAGATGAAAAAGGCGGCTAAGGATCTGGATTTTATAACTGCGGCTCAATATCGGGATGAGTTGTTTGCTTTAAAGAAGAAGGCTAAGGATGCTTTTTAACCTAGAGTTCTTTTAATTTCGAACTTTTTTTGATTAAAATAATCCTCATTTTACTCGCATTATTTGTACTTCCTGCCTAACTTTGTGGACTTTAGAATTTTTTGATTAAAAACCTATGGCAACTCCACGTACAGTAGCATTTTATACTTTGGGATGTAAGCTCAATTATTCTGAGACTTCTTCTATTGGAAGATTGTTTGAGGATAATGGCTATGGTGAAGTGAAATTTGAAGATGGCGCAAATATCTATGTGATTAATACTTGTTCCGTTACCGATTTTGCAGATAAAAAATGTCGTCAGATTGTTCGTCGGGCTTTAAAATTTTCGCCAGATGCTTTCATCGTTGTTGTTGGTTGCTATGCTCAATTGAAACCAAAAGAGATTGCTGAAATACCAGGAGTTGACTTAGTTCTTGGAGCAGCAGAGAAATTTAAAATCCTCGATTACATTGATGATCTTTCCAAGTCGCCAGACAAAGGAATGGTTCAAGCTGGAGATATTCAGGAAGTGAATGTTTTTACCAATGCTTTTTCTTTTGGTGATCGAACACGTTCTTTTCTTAAAATCCAGGATGGTTGTGATTATAAATGCACCTTTTGTACAATTCCTTTAGCAAGAGGAAAAAGCAGAAGTGATACGGTCGAGAATGTGGTCGCTAATGCTAAAAAAATAGCAGAGAAAGGGGTAAAAGAAATTGTGTTGACGGGAGTAAATATTGGCGACTTTGGAAATGGAACGGAAGTGATCGAAGGTGTAAAGCCGAAGAAGGATGCAATGTTTATTGACCTCATCAAAGAGTTAGATAAAATAGAAGATCTTGAGCGTTTTAGAATTTCTTCTATCGAGCCAAATCTTTGTACCGATGAAGTAATTGAGTTTGTTGCTCAATCGGATTTATTTGTTCCGCATTTTCATATGCCTTTGCAATCCGGAAATAACAAACAACTAAAAATGATGCGTCGCCGATATAAGCGAGAGCTTTATGTCGAGCGTGTTCAAAAGATAAGACATCTAATGCCTCATTGCGCAATTGGTGTTGACGTGATCGTTGGTTTTCCAGGAGAAACAGAAGAAGACTTTTTAGTAACTTATAATTTTTTAAAAGATCTTGACATTACTTATTTGCATGTCTTTACTTATTCGGAACGACCAAATACACTAGCCGCAGAAATGCAAGATACCGTTCCAATGCAAGAACGTCGTCGTCGAAATGAAATGCTTCGAATTCTTTCTGAAAAGAAAAAACGTGCTTTCTATAGTCGCTTTTTAGGTCGCCGAAGAGATGTGCTTTTTGAAGCACACAAGGATAAAAATTTGATGACTGGTTTTACGGATAATTACTTAAAAATAGAAGCACCTATCGATCCAGATTTAATCAATAAAATTTCTACAGTTCAATTAATGAACATTTTGGATAGTGGAAATATTGAAGTGATCATTATGGATATTCCGGAAGGAGTTTTTGATCATGTTTAATCAAAAAACAAGTTAGCAGAGGAATAAGTTAACAAAGTCATTATTAACTTATTCCCCTGTTATTTTGCTATTTTACCTTACTTATCACCTTTGCACTCTGCGCATTTTTTGTTGTAATCCGATAGCTGTAATTTCCAACGGCAAATCTGCTCATGTCTATTTTCAATTGATGTTCTCCTTTTGAAAAATATTGGTCAGTGATCACTTTCAATTCACTACCTCGCATATCGAAAATACTAATTCGCATTTTTTCTCCTTTCGATTGAAAAACTATTGTTGTCCAGTTTTCAAAAGGATTAGGAAAATTATAAGTTTCTATTTCTTGAATTTCATTTGGTCCATTCGTCGAAGTAGTATCGCAACTTTGAATAATCGGCATGTGTTGAAAATCTTCGTACAATAAATTTTGTACTTCACTTTCACTGACCTCAAACCAATCCATCAAAATAGAACCGTAAACAGATCTAAAATCAAATTGCATCGGAACACCATCTTGAGTTCCTACCTCATCTGGTACTTGGAAATTTTCACCAAAAATCGTTGGGTTTACACAAGATCCAAAAACAAACATTGGCGCTGCTGTTCCATGATCTGTTCCGAGACTATCATTAGATTTTATTCTTCGACCAAACTCTGAGAAAGTCATTCCTACAACTCTTTCATTAACACCTAACATCTCAATATCTTGTTGAAACACAGCTATAGCATCAGATAAAGATTGTAATAAAGTAGCATGTTCTCCGACTCCTGTTTCTCCTTCGACAACTTGATCAGCATGTGTGTCATAGCCGCCTTGAGAAACAATATAAACCGATGTTCCTAAGCCTCCTGCAATTAACTGTGCAACTATTTTAAGTTGTTGAGCAAGCCTGTTATCCTCAGGATAGGTCGCCATATTGGTTCCAATACTAGCAGCTTCTGTTATAGTCCCAGCATAAGCATTCGACTGTGCAACTGCTGTACGTAAAAACTGCAATTGCATCCCATAACAAGTGCTTTCATCAACCTCTCCTTCCTCTCCTTCGACTATATTACTTAGATTGGTTGGATCAACTAAAGCCGTTGAATAATTCCCTATGGCTCCTTGGCAAGTTTGAGAGACAAAAGAACCTAGTGTGATCGCAAATGGATCTGGACAATCATCATTTGGATAACCTTCTGGATAACCAGGATAAAGCCCTTCAAAATACCTACCCATCCATCCTCTATTTTCGAATACATCAGCAGCAGAACCGGAAGTCCAAATATCTGTCGATCGAAAATGTGACCTGTTTTGGTTGGGATATCCAACACTCTGAATAATATTTAATTTGCCTTGGTCATACATGTTTTTCATACCACTCATTGAAGGGTGTAAACCAAGCTCATTATCAATTTGTAAAAGGTTATTTTCAGGAACGATTATATTTTGTCGGACATTAAAAAGTTGAGCATATTGATCTAAAGGAATCAAAGTATTCAGTCCGTCATTTCCTCCATCAAGTCGAATCAGTACCAAGACTTTATCGGAGCCATTCATTGCCGTCATAAACGGAGACTTTGGAATCGCTGCTACTTGTACACCATTTAATAATACTGGGACACCAACGATGGAAGCGGATTTTAGAAATGATCTTCTTTTCATTGTATTATTTTTTTTATACTCTGGATGGCAAGTTAAAAACTTGCCTTTATATATTCCTTCCAAGTTATAAGCCTGCGGTTCTAAACTTGAAAGAGTTTAGCTAAGTTGATACTCTGGCATCGTTAGCATTGCAGCAAAAAGATTCTTTATTTTATTATTAATTGAATTGGCCAAGTTATCATTCGTTGGATCACTTGCATATTCTGAATATTCAACATTCCATTCAAAATCAGGAAGGCCTGGAATGAGAATTTCTTTTAAATAATCTTTTTGATTTTGTGAGATGTCTTTTGGAAAAAACAGCTGAACTAATTCATCTATCATCGGGTTAATTTCAAATGGATTATCAAGCGCATTTATAATTCCGAGAAAATCAACTACCGCATTATCCGCTCCTTGAATAACCACCCCTTGATTAAGAAAGCCCTCTATAATTCTCATTCGCTCAGGAAGTGTAACCGAACTAATCCAAAGCTGATAAAAAGATGGTTCTTGATAATAGGCTGTCCAACCAGCTACGCTTGGTGCGTTGTAATATTCCATTTGTAAATCCCTTGGCGTATTGAATAACAACCTTAGCGTATTGTAATAATCAATTAGATTATCTGTAGGAATTTGAATTTCCGTTTCTTTAATAACACCAAAAACAAAATCCCAAGGATTTTTAATCATGCAACTTCTATTCAATTCATCATAAAAATGCTGACTACTAATCAGCGCTTCGATAACTGATGCTATTTCATAATCATTCGCAATAAGTAATTGCGCCATTGGATCAATTACATTGATTTCTACTTCATCTGATATTTCAAAGAAGACAAACCATCGATATAATTTTCTACAAATAAAATAAGCGACTTCTTCTTTTTGAAAAATGATATCAATCAGGTTCGCATACTCGGCTTCTCCCGCATTCGGAATAATAATATTATCAAACCGTGCGGATAATTGTTTATCATTTGTATCGTGTCTACTTTCCGTAAAATACGCCCCTATTTCAACAGCTGCATCTTGATTATTAAACCCTCTGTCTCTCCAACCCGTCAAGACTTTTGCGATTGCAACTACATCATCTTCTGTATAATTGGTATAATCACCAGGACCAGCAATAGGGCCTTTTCCAATTGTAAACAGTTCTAGTAACTCTCTCGCATAATTCTCATTGGGAGCATTCCCCGTATTTTGTCTTCCATTGAGATACCGAAGCATAGAAGGGTCAATAGTCATTTCTTTTACAAAATCTCTAAAATTCCCTAATGCATTGGTTCGTATTCTATTGATGTAGTTATACCGAAAGTTTGGATCATTAATATCTGACGTTACAAAATGATTATGCCAAAATAAGGTCATTTTTTCCCGGATAGAAACGCCTTCTTCATAAAACTGCTTCGCTGTCCAAGCTCTCAATGACCGGTTTCTACTTGTTCTGATCATACTAATATTAGTCTGATCATAAATTTGTCCAACCCAACTAGCACCTACTGCGACATTGGGATCATCTTCAAAATAATAATTGATAGGTTCCTCTGGTAAAGGGCCAACGTTAAATAATTGTGCAACGGTTGCGGTCATACCATTTTGAACAGCATTTTTAATTTGTCCATTAGTAGGGCCATACATGGTTCTACGTAATAGATGAGCAGCCAATTCATAATCCCAAGGACCAGTATAAGGATCAAGGCCAGTTACAACAGTTGCTGATTTAACCGCTTTTTGAGACTTTTTGGACTTACCAAGCATGGTGTTGAGTGTCGCTCTTCTATCCATGTTTTCAGGTTTTTATTATTTTTAAAAATAGGATTCTGTAACAGATAATATTATAGGAATACTTACTACAAAATTTATGCGAGTAATCTGATTTTATCCGCTGTATGATATGGTCATACTAAAACAAGCTCAATAGCTTGGTGAAAATTTTAGGCAAAAGGTTGCTTCGGCTAAAATAAAACTAGCTTTTAAGCTTTTTAAGTGTTTAAATTTCTTTAAAGTATCTTGGGCTTGTTTAGTAATGAATTTACCCTTTTTCAAATAAAAGCTCGAAAAAATAGTAGTTTTAGCTAATCTGTCTATTTTTGCGAACACAATTTTAAAAAAAATGTATCCAGATCTTTCTTATATATTTCACGATATTTTTGGCAGTCAACCTGATAACGTCTTTTCTATTGTAAAAACGTTTGGTTTATTTTTAGTCATTGCCATTTTAGTTGCTGCTTTTTTCTTTGCAAAAGAGCTGTTGCGTAAAAAAGAAGATGGGTTATTCCAACCTATTCAATCTAAAATCACTGTTGGAGAGCCTGCGAGCCCGATGAGTTTATTCCTAAATGGTTTGCTTGGTTTTTTCCTTGGTTTTAAGTTCTTCTACGCTTTTAGCAATTTTCCAGATTTTCAACAAGATCCAGCGAAAGTGATCTTTTCTTTAAAAGGAATTGATGAACCGCTTAGTTGGATTGGTGGGCTAGCACTTGCTGCTATTTTTGTTTGGATCAAATACACAGAAAAAAAGAAAGAACAATTACCAAAACCTATTGAAAAAACATTAACGGTTTATCCCCATGATCGGATTGGAGATATTACAGTCGTTTCTGTTTTATCTGGTATTATTGGAGCCAAGCTTTTTGCGATGATTGAAGATCTTGATTTGGTTTTCTCTGGACAAATTACTTTTGGTTATTGGTTGTCTCAATTTTTCTCCGGAAGTGGAATGGCCATTTATGGCGGTTTGATTCTTGGTTTCCTTGGAGGTTATCTTTATTTGAGATATTTAAAAATCCGAGCACTTCCTGTCTTGGATGCGGTTGCTCCGGCATTGATGATTTCCTATGGCGTTGGAAGATTGGGTTGTCACTTCTCTGGAGACGGTGACTGGGGCATTGTAAATACTGCGGCTAAGCCGGGATGGGTTCCTCAGTTTTTATGGTCTTATGATTATCCTCATAATGTGATTAATGAAACTGCGAATTCTAAAGTTCCTGGTTGTGAAGGTTTAGGATGGGATTATTGTAATGTTTTGGCAGAAGCGGTTTACCCTACTCCTCTATATGAATTTATGATGGCTCTTATTCTTTTTGCTGTCATGTGGGTATTGCGTAAAAGAATTAAAACAGTCGGTTTAATGTTTTTCGGTTACCTTATTTTAAATGGCTTTGAACGTTTCTGGATTGAAAAAATACGGGTGAATGAAGATTATGAAATCTTTGGGATGATGTCTACTCAAGCTGAATTTATTGCGGTGATGTTGATGTTGATTGGCCTGATTGGTTCTGTGATTGTTTGGCGGCGTGGGACGGTAACTTAGGTTTACTAAACTTGAACTATTTTTTCTTTAATGACAATTACAAAAATGTCATTACAACACTCTCTCAAGTTACATACTCGTTTATTCGTGTTAAACTTGAGAGAGTGTTGCTTTTTTCAGGCAGTTATAAACTTGTTCTGCAGATCGGTCCCAGTTAAACTTTTCCCTTTGTTTTCTTCCTGCTTGTACTAAGCTTTCAGCAAACGTCTTATCTTGGATTTCTTCCATCGCATTTGCAATTTCATCCACTGAAGTCGGATCTATCATTAAAGCTGCATCTCCAGCGACCTCCAGCATGGAAGTAACCTTAGAAGTAATGACTGGTGTGTCGCAATACATGGCTTCGAGTATAGGTAAGCCGAATCCTTCAAAGAGTGAAATATAAACCAGTGCTTTTGCTGCAGAGATCACTTTCGGTAATTCCTCTTCTTCTAAATAACCAAGGAGTTTTATTTCTGATTTGTATTTCGCATTTTCGAAAGTATCTTTAATTGGGCCAGACTGCCAAGCTAATCTTCCTCCTAACAAAAGCTTAATTGGGCTTTTCGTTTTTTCTTTAAATTGGTCGAAAGCTTTAATTAAACGGATGATGTTTTTCCTTGGATTTATAGATCCGATGTAAAAGAAATAAGCTTGCTCTTCCGCATATTTTTTTCTAATCGCATCTTTCTCATGGTCTTCCGCCGGTTGAAAATTTGGCGTACATGCATTGTAGACCACTTCTATTTTATCACTTGATGTTCCGTAATTTTGAATGATGTCTTTTTTTGTAAAATCAGAAACCGTAATGATTTGGTCCGCTCGTTCAATGTATTTTTGAACATAGTGATTGTAGAACTTTTTTGTTAAAAAAGGAATCTCATTTGGATAATGGATGTGTGCCAAATCATGAGTAATCAAAACCGTTTTCGTTTTTGCTTTTAAACTCAAATAATTATCTGGAGATAGAAAAACATCAGGTTTATATTTTTTCAGTGCTTTTGGAATTGCAATTTCAAACCAACAATACCAGAGAATAGGATGTCGAGCCGGAGGGTTAAGAATAACTGGAGTTACGTTTTTTCCAAAAATAAAAGACTCATCATAAGCTCGATCAAAAAAGAAAATAAAATCATCTTCTGGATGATTTTCTACCATCCTTTTCACAATTTCAAAAGTAACCCTTCCGATACCTTCTAATTTATTTTTTAATAAAAATCTTGTGTTGATTGCTATTTTCAAAAGAGCTGATATAATTAAATTCATGAATAATCGTGAATTTAATCATTTTTTAGGATTCTGTTGAAGTAGATGTTTTTTACAAAAAAAATTCAGGTGGTGATTCTTCAGGCATGATAGAGCTCACCACCCGACTATATTGGTGCTAGCCAAAATAAGTTTTCAAAGCGTCAAGGAAGTCTTGTTTTTTCCCTGCGGAAACATTGATCATCGCTCCGTTTTCCATTAGGACATAACCGCCTTTACCTTTGACATATTTTTGAAGATGATTTAGATTGATCGTATAAGATCGATGTACTCGAACAAATTGGCTCCCAGTCCTAATCTGATTTTCCATGTCTCTTAGTGTTTTACAAACCAGTAGTTTTCGTTTTCCAGTGAAATATAGCATTGTGTAATTCCCCTTGGCTTCCAGGCTGATAATATCCTGAATTCTTTCGAAATTAATTCCTTCCATGGTTGGTAATGCTATTTTTCGATCATAATTACTTGACTCATAAATAGAGGATGTTTTTATTAAAGAGATGCTTTTATCAAATCTCTTGGTATCTATACTCGGATGTAGTTTTTTTAGTGCCTGCATAATTCTTTATATTTAGTGAGTAAATGTAATCGGTTACCGCTTACATTGTAATATTAGTTTTATTGAAAAAGTATAACAACCCTAAATCTGTTTATATGTCAGTTTTCTGATTTTTAGTAAAAACCAGTGTTTATTGCTATATTGAATTCTATTTAAGCTAATTTACCGGTCTATTCGATAAACCATTGAAATGCCAAAGACGCCTTCATTAAAACTTTTTAATCTTATCAAGTCCCTTTCAGGGTCTGAAAAGCGGTATTTTAAATTGTATGCTACTGGTAATCGTACGGATAAAAGCAGTAAATATTTATTGTTATTTGATGCGATTGATCTGCAGGAACATTTTGATGACGAGGCATTAAAAGCGATTGTCTATCAGGACGAG
>CAKZTD010000222.1 GCA_937921595.1 uncultured Saprospiraceae bacterium | reverse complement strand
AACAAGCATTTCTTTTTGCAGAAAGCAATAAGTCTATCACTTTATTGGAATCCATGACTAAAGAGACTGCGCTTAGTCTTTCTGGAATTCCGGATACATTACTAGGTTTAGAAAGGAGTTTAAATATTAAATTAAAATTTGCAGAGCGCCAATTGGGTGAAAGTAAATCAAAAAAGGAAGGTAATAATCAAGAGACAGTTAATCGCCTAGAACAAGAACGATTCGAATTAAAAGAATCTTATAAGAGATTGATTGATCAGATTGAAAAAGAATACCCTAAGTACTATGAGTTAAAATACGCTTACGAAAATGCAAGCGTTTCCAAAATACAAAAAGACTTATTAGATGATCAAACCGCTTTACTAGAATACTTTGTTGGCGAACAATTTATCTATAGTTTTTTGATTCTTAAAAATGATTTTAAAATCAAGAAAATAGAACGTAGTGAAGCGCATACTACCCAAATTAATGAGCTACGAAATATTCTAAACAAGTCTCCGGAAAGCCTAACTTTTGTGGGTGATTACAAAAGATTTGCTATTACTGCACACAACTTATATCAAAGCTTAATAGGGAAAGAGTTTTTAGATGTCGCGGACAATGTGAAAAATCTTATAATCATCCAAGATGGTATTTTAGGTTCCTTTCCTTTCGATGTTTTGTTAACTGAAAATGCAGATTCTGAAAATGCAAACTACAGCATCGATAACCTTTCCTATCTCATGAAGCGATTTGCGATTAGTTATAATTACTCAAGCTCTCTGTTTTTTAATAAACAAAAAAAAACGCCCCCAAGTGAAGATAAAAAATTCATAGCTTTTGCTCCTTCCTTTAATGATCAATTAAAGGTCGCAGAAAGAACCTGCAGCGATTCTGATTTATACAGCTTGAAGTGCTCTGCTGAAGAAGTTAGTAAAATCAATGAAATCTTCGATGGCGAAAAAAGAATAGGTCCATCTTCTACCAAAAGTACTTTTCTAAATGAAGTTTCAGGTTATAGTATCGTTCATCTGGCAACTCATGCTTGTGTCAACGAAGAGAATGAAATGCTCCACCGTATCCATTTTGCAGACGACTATGTTACACCGTATGATTTGTATAATTTGAAATTAAATGCGGATCTTGTTGTTCTAAGCGCGTGCAATACCGGGACAGGTAAAGTCGTAAAAGGCGAAGGAGTAATGAGTCTCTCTCGTGGGTTTATTCAGTCAGGCTCAGCAAGTACTTTGATGAGTTTATGGTCGGTCGATGATTGTGCAACTTCAGATTTGATGATCTCTTTTTATGATCAACTAAGAAAAGGAGATACAAAAAATATAGCCTTGCAAAAAGCAAAAATCAACTATATCAATGCTGCTTCAGATAAAGCAAAAGCTCATCCATATTATTGGGCTGCTTTTACCCAGTTTGGAGATACAGATGCAATTAATATCAAAACAAAAAACTCTTTCCTGCCTTATGCTTTATTAGCTCTTGGTATTCTCGGAAGTCTTTTCTTTTTTATAAAAAGAAGGAGAAGTTAAACAGACTACACACTTTTTTTCAAAATCACTCAAATTTTCAAAAAAAGTTCTTTACTTTTCACTAGCCTAACCAAATTTATTTCAACCCAAGTACATTTATAATGTAGTTTTTGATATTCAATTCTTACCACTATCTTGGTGAGAGTAATTTTGGTTATTTAAAATTCTACATTAGGTTGTCTTAAATAACAAACCTGTTATTTTTAATAAAAATTCAAATATGTATCTCATAGGATATGATATAGGCAGTTCTTCTGTCAAAGTAGCTTTGCTGGAGGTGTCAACTGGCCATTGTATTGCGTCGACCTTCTTTCCTAAAGAGGAAATGCCGATGCTTGCCAAGCAAAAAGGATGGGCCGAGCAAGATCCTGAAATGTGGTGGACGAATCTTCAAAAAGCAAACGCGAAACTTTTTGCAAAAAGAAATATAGATAGAAGCCAAGTGAGGGCAATTGGAATTTCTTATCAGATGCATGGCTTGGTTCTCGTTGATAAAAATCAAGAGGTACTTAGACCTTCCATTATTTGGTGTGATAGTAGAGCTGCTGCAATTGGTGACCAGGCTTTTGAGAATATTGGTAAAGATAAATGCTTGGAATCTTTACTCAATTCTCCTGGGAATTTTACGGCTTCCAAACTCCGATGGGTAAAAGAAAACGAACCTGCTCTTTTTGAAAAGATTCATAAGTTTATGTTGCCAGGAGACTTTATTGCGATGAAGTTAACAGGAACAATCAATACGACAATAAGTGGACTTTCAGAAGGTATATTTTGGGATTTTAAAAAAGACCAACTGGCTGATTTTTTATTAGAAGAATATGGTCTTCCTGAAGAGATGGTGCCAGATATTGTCCCAACTTTTTCGAGTCAAGGAACGTTGCATAAAAAAGCGGCTGAAGCGCTTGGGCTTTCAGAAGGAATACCGGTTACTTACCGGGCAGGCGATCAACCCAATAATGCATTTTCTTTAAATGTTCTTAATCCTGGAGAGGTAGCTGCGACGGCTGGAACATCAGGTGTCGTGTATAGTGTAAGTGATCAGGTTAATTACGACCCATTGTCCAGAGTCAACACTTTTGCGCATGTTAATCACGGTGAACAAACAAGGCTAGGAATTTTGCTTTGTATTAATGGCTGCGGAATACTCAATGCATGGATGCGGAAGAATACAGGAGTGAATGATTATATTGAAATGAACCAGATGGCAGCGAAAATCCCTGTCGGCTCGGAAGGCCTTAGTATTTTGCCTTTTGGGAATGGAGCAGAGCGAGTTTTAGAAAATCAAAACATGAATGCTCAGATTAACGGACTAAATTTTAATACTCACGGACAAGGTCATTTGTATCGGGCGACACATGAAGGAATTGCTTTTGCTTTTTATTACGGAATGGAAGTGATGGAAGAAATGAAAGTTAATTTATCGGTAATTCGAGCGGCTGATGCGAATCTATTTTTAAGTCCAATCTTTAGAGAAACCTTATCTGCAATCTCTGGATCCGAAATTCAATTGTATAATACTGATGGTGGAATTGGTGCGGCACGTGGAGCTGGTATTGGCGCTGGTATTTATCAAAATGAAAAAGAGGCTTTTCAAAAATTAGAAGTACTCCATCATGTTTCTCCAGATCAATTGAATCGAGGAGAAGTTTTGGAAGCGTATAAAAAATGGAAAACTATTTTATTAAAAAATAAAAATTAAAACACGCATATATGAAAATCCTAAAAGGCAAAAAAGAATATTTTAAAGGGATTGGAAAAATTCAATTCGAAGGAAAAGAATCTAAAAATCCATTAGCTTTTAAGTGGTATGAACCCAATAGAAAAGTAGGTAAGAAAACGATGGCGGAGCATTTGCGATTTGCAGCTTGTTATTGGCATAGCTTCTGTAATTTGGGAGCGGACCCGTTTGGAGGAGGAACTCGTGATTTAGAATGGAATAAAGGACGAGATGCGATGACCCGAGCGAAAAATAAAATGGATGCAGCATTTGAATTTTTTACAAAGTTAGGTGTTGAATATTACTGCTTTCATGATTTTGATTTAGTAGAAGAAGCGCCCAGTTTTCGGGAGTCAGAAAAACGAGTTAAAGAAATAGTTCGCTTTGCAAAACAGAAACAAAAAGCTTCTGGTATGAAATTGCTTTGGGGAACTGCGAACTTATTTTCCAATCCAAGATATATGAATGGTGGGGCTACAAATCCAGATTTCAATGTGGTAGCTTATGCCGGAGCACAAGTGAAAAATGCGATTGATGCGACCATTGCACTTAAAGGAGAAAATTATGTTTTCTGGGGCGGTAGAGAAGGTTACATCTCATTGATGAATACGGACATGAAACGGGAGAAAGAACACCTTGCTCGCTTTCTCCATATGGCAAAAGACTACGCTCGAAAAAATGGTTTCAAAGGATCATTCTTTATAGAACCAAAACCGATGGAACCATCAAAGCATCAGTATGATTTTGATTCTGAAACGGTGATCGGATTCTTAAGAGAACATGGTTTGGATAAAGATTTTAAATTGAATATTGAAGTGAATCATGCGACACTAGCTGGGCATACGATGGAACATGAATTACAAGTCGCTGCGGATGCTGGAATGCTTGGAAGCATAGATGCGAATAGAGGCGATTACCAAAATGGTTGGGATACTGATCAATTTGTGATTAGTATTTATGAATCTGTTTTGGCAATGTTAGTAATCTTGCAAAACAAAGGACTGGATGGCGGAGGTATTAATTGGGATGCGAAGGTGAGAAGAAACTCTACGGACTTGGAAGATTTATTTATTGCGCATGTTTCAGGGATGGATGTCTTTGCTAGAGCCTTGTTGATTGCCGATGAAATTTTAAGAAAGTCTGAGTATAAAAAACTCCGTAAAAACAGATACGCTAGTTTTGATGAAGGCAATGGGAAAGCTTTTGAAAAAGGGAAGTTAAAATTAGAGGATCTCAGAAAAATTGCGGGTCGTTCGGGAGAACCAAAAAGGATTAGTGGGAAGCAAGAGTTGTTTGAGCAATTGGTGAATAATTATATTTAAAAATAGTTTTTTCTCAGAGGCAAGGATGTTCTTAATAGAGCCTTTAACTTCAGGTTTGACAGTAAATGTAGAACTTACATTTACTGTCGATTTTGCCTTTATGATATCTTGTCTCCCCTAGTGGTTGTTTTTTGAAAACTTAACCCTTTTCTATTATAATTTTACAGGTATGGAATCTTTTAAAAGCAATGGTTTTTTAGAAGAAGCTCTGTGATTTCTAGTGTTAGAGAGCAAAACAGATAAAAGCATCTTTAGACGGTTTACTTTAAAAAAAGATGAAACATTTTACCCTGTCACAACGTATATATAAAAACATGTTTTTATATACCAAGACTATGGATCAAATTTTAAATGCCTTTTTTGATAATTATACCTCTTTATCAAAAATGGAAAAGAACTTACAATCTACTTACGATGGGGTAAAAGGAGCTTTAAATGTTGCAAAAGAATTCGGTATTCCTTTAAGCAATAATCCACTTATAAAAATCCAGAATCACGTGATTGGATTAGAATACTTACTCAATCAGCATATTTTGAATTGTAAAGTTTATATGGATTTACTAAAAGAAGATACTGTTGTTGATAAACAGTTTGTTCTTCAAATACAAAGTTTGATATATACTCAAAAAGAATTTTATGATAAATTTTTAGTTCTTCAAAAAAGGCTAAAATTTATTAAAATATCAAATGGGTACGAAATAAAAATAGCATAGAATTTATTTGGTTTTTATTTCTAGAAGAAGATTTAAAGACTTAGCTATATTGCTCAGAATTAATTTCTTGTTGACTTGCTTGATGTTCTTGATTAACAGGAAGCAAAATAGTAAATGTAGACCCCACATTTACAGTTGATTCCACGCTTACTGTTCCCCCCATATCATCTATGATTTTTTTGCAAAGTCCAAGTCCAAGCCCCGTGCCAGAGTAACTTTCACTAGTATGTAATCTTTTAAAAAGCAAAAATATTTTATTGAAATATTCTTCTTCAATTCCAATACCATTATCAATAAATTGTAACGTTAGATATTTGTCATCAAGCTTTGCTTTTACGAATATATTTGGGGTTGTTTCTTTGTTGTATTTTATCCCGTTTTCGATAAAATTTTGGAACAAAACTATCATCTCTGTTTCATTACAATAAAAATCAGGTAATGAGAAAACATATAAATCTGCTTTTCGTTTTTTTATAACATCCATTAGATTGAAGTTTACTTTTTCAATTATAGATTGTAAACTAACGATACTTTTCTTCTTGACTTTTCCTTTAGTAATTTCCGAGTATTCTAGAATATCGGTCACTAGAAAATTCATTTGTTTTGCGCCACTTCTTGCAAAGTCTAATTTTGAAAGCAAATCATCATATCGTTCTCTGGTAACATCTCGTTTTATCAAATCCAAAAAACTTATAATCGTCCGAAGGGGGGATTTTAAATCATGAGAAGCGATATAGGTAAACTGCTCTAATTCATCGGTGGTTTTTTGAAGGCGATTGTTTTTCTCAGTCATCTCATCAAGTAAACGTTCTTGGTGGTTTTGCTGGTTTCGAATCTTTTTTTGATATAGCCAAATCACCATGACCAGCCAGATTACACAAACAATAAAAGAGAAAATATTATCATATGGATTATCGATTTTTGTAACCAAAGGAGGGTTTAGCAATAAAAAAAATGAAGCAGAGATATAACTTGCCCCAAGCGAGATATAAAACCAGGCTCGTTGTTTTGGGGCGTTTTCATAAAGGATATAAATCAAAAATAAGAGTACTGTTAATATACTTTCTTCTCCAAAAGATCCGCCGATTAAAACAATGTATAAGGCGATTAATTGTGGGAAAATTCCAGCAATTATAAACCGAGAAACATGAAATCTATTGAAATAATTAAAGATTAATATGCTAAAGGAAAAGCTTCCAAGAATAAAGGTAAGTATAGAGTAAAAGTTGTTTAAGTTAATGTATATCGCAAGGATTACCATGGAATAAGCAACCATACTGCTCGTGAATGCGATTTGATTCAGTAGTGCAATATTTGCATTTTTCTTAGGATCATCTCCTGATCCCAAAGATTTTATTTTAATCCAGCAATTAATTGTAAAGTCTAAAATATTCATTCTTAAAAAACTAATACGGTGTAACAGCACGTTTATTGAAAAGCTTAAATAAAAACAACAAGAATATTGGGTTGCTATATTTAAGTATCTTTTACAAAGTTGATTGTTGGTATCGTGTTTTAACTTAAGAAGGGAATTTTAAGGTTGAGTACTTAACTGTATTCTGCAGAAAGAACCTCGTCCTGAACGATTAAATGTTCTTGATCAATAGGAAGTGAAACTGTGAAAGTCGAACCTACATTCATTGTTGATTCGACAGATACTGTTCCATCCATGTCGTCAATTATCTTTTTACAAAGACCAAGGCCAAGGCCTGTTCCTTTGTAGTGCTCATTAGTGTGGAGTCGTTTGAAAAATAAGAATATTTTTTCGAAATACTGTTCTTCAATTCCAATTCCATTATCAATAAACTGGAGGATTAAACGATCGTTTTCTATGTTTGACTTTACGAAAATATTTGGCGTGTTTTCCTCGTTATATTTTACACCGTTTTCAATAAAATTTTGAAAAATTACAGTCATCTCTGTTTCGTTGCCGTAAAACTTAGGCAGTGGAAAAACATAAAGGTCAACCTTTTTCTTTTCTAATATATCAGTTAAATTAAATCGAACTTTATCTGCAATAGTTTGTAAGTCAATGACCTTCTTCTTTCTTTTAGTCCCACTGGTTATTTTAGAGTATTCTAAAATGTCTGTTACCAAATAGTTCATTTGTTCTGCACCGCTTCTGGCGAAATCTAATTTTGAAAGTAGATCATCATATCGTTCTCTGGTAACATCTCTTTTTATCAAATCTAGAAAACTTATAATAGTCCGAAGAGGAGATTTTAAATCATGAGAAGCGATATAAGTAAATTGTTCTAATTCCTCTGTTGTTTTTATGAGGCTTCCATTTTTTTCTTGTAACTCACTAATTAATTTTTCTTGTTCTTCTTTTTGACGAACTATTTGTTTTTGATAAAGAGAAATAATCATTAATAACCAAATAACGCAGACGACGAATGCGACAAACTCATCATATGGATTATCTCCTACTGTAAAAAGAGGGGGAAAGAAAAAGACTCTTAACTGAGCACATAAATAAAAGAATCCTCCTGCTAAATAAAGCTTGGTCATGGTTTTGGGCTCATTTTTATAATAAGTGTAAATTATAAAAATGGAAACGATAAGGATACTGTTTTCTCCGAAAGCACCTCCACTTATTGCTATATATAGACAGACCAAAGCAGGAATGAATAAAGTAACAACTAGTTTGGAAATATGAGTTTTGTTAAACTTATTGAGCACTAAAGTAAGGAGTAGAGTCAGGCCCAAAAAAAGAGCCATGATTGAGTAAATAATCGAACTGCCAGTTGTGGTTGAAATGAAAAACATAACAATACATGCCGAGCCTCCAAGGATGCCCATTTTATTCATTAAAGAAATGGTATCGTTTTCTTCTGAATTTTCCCCCGTTCCAAGTAGTTTAACCTGATTCCAAAAATTAATAATGTGCTCTTTGACCACTGTCTGTATTTAATTGATTTTTTTAAAATTTTATAAACAGCTTACCTGGGAAGCATGTTTTTTATATAAAGTTATAAACGCTTTGGAGCGTTTCTTGATAAGGGTGTAGGTATGAGTATTTCAAAAATCAATCCAGAAGATATCAGCTTGTTAAATAAGATATTTAATCTGTCAAAAGAGTTGATTATATATGATCCTGAAGGAAAGCTTGCGGACTCCAACTTAAATGTTGTAAGAGATATTACAAGCTTATTGAAGCATGGAAATGCTTATGAAGTTTGTGTCAATCTCTCTGAAAAAAAACTAGAGGTTTTCTCGTTTAAATTTATTCTAGAATTCAGTAATTCTAATAGAAAGTATAAATCGTTTTATAGTACTGAATTTCTAACGGTTAATAATCCGGATAAATCAATCCGATGGCTTTTACCCGCAAGTGCAAAGCATCCTGATTTTTTAGCCTTATATAATGGCTCAGGAATAAAGGCTGGAGTACTTAATTTTGCTGCTCGAATAGCATTTAAATTGAATATTAAGAAATGGATTTGTCAAGGATCGTTTTTTATTTATTCCAAAGAAGAAAATTATTTTCAAAATAGGTTTGCACACAAAGACGTAGCTATTTTTACTGGCACCGTTGGAGAAAACAGAAAAGCTGTTGCAGCACTTTGTGAAGATGGATCAGCAACACATTTTATAAAAATACCTGTTTCAGAAAATGCGGAGACACTAATCAAAACCGAAGATCGTCATCTGAAACGGCTTAACGAATTTGACTTTGAAAAAATGATTCTGCCTACATCAGATCTCAATGAAGTTGGGTTGAAATTAAATAACATTTGTCCAAAAGAACCACTTTCTTCGGTGATAATTAATGAGGTCCACTTGGACGCTTTAAAGGATTTGTATGCGAATACTTTTCAAGTAAAAGAACTTGCTAGTCTTGATGTGTTTGAAAAAGTAAAAAAAGATCTTGTAGAGATTAAGAACACAAAAGAAACACACAACGGAAATCTATCAAGCCGAAAAGTCGAACGCTTATCTTATAATCTTAAATTATTGCTTAATACTTTTGACGAACTCAAGCCTACTTCGGTAGCCTATGCGCATGGAGATTTTACGCCATGGAATATGTTTGTTAGTAAAGAACGAATTCATTCTTATGACTGGGAATTAGCAATGCCAGAGCAATTATTTTTATACGATGCTTTTCATTTTGTATTTCAATCGAGTATTCTCGTTTTACACCAACCTTTTGATCTGATAAAAAAGAAAATCGAGCGATTAAAAAGTGACCCAGTAGTGGTTGATCTTATTGAGCGTTATCGCTTAGATTTTTGGGATTGTTACCGATGGTATTTGATCAGTAATTGTAGCTATTATTTGAATCTATACCTGAAACAAGAGTCTCTACACAAACAAGCTTTTTGGTTGGTAGATTGTTGGATCAATGCCACAAATGATGCAATAAAACAAAATAAATCTAAACTTGTACAATTCGCTTACTAGAGAGAAATAAAAAATTTCTTACCTTGCTTCCCAAATTCTATTTGACATGAAAGAGGAGGTAACTTCACACGCTACAATTAATACTGTTTTTATAGTTCATTTGGTTCTGGTAATTATTGCCTGGGTAGGACCTTTTGTATTTCCTTGGTACCTAATGGTACCTGGATATTTGATTATCGTTGCACAATTTATTCGTTATAAACGTTGTTTGATGAATGAAGCGCATGGGCTTGATGATAGCGGTGATCATACCTTTTATTCTCACCTTTTCGAACGAATGGGAATCCGTGTTAACCGGAAGAAATTAAAAAATTTCGTTCGAGGATATCTTTATATTATTCTTGCAGCATTTACACTTTTTTTGCAGCTTGGAATAGGCTTTCAGCCTTATCTTTCCTAATCGACCAGATGATAGCTCCGGCAATTGAAAGGTCAAAGCCAATACATACTCCAGGGTACCAATAGGGAACAAAGCCAGGATGACCATTGTGGTGAATGACAACGTCCCATAAGACATGAAGTGCCCACCCAAGAACTAACCAGTATTTTGAATACTTTTTGGAAAGTAAGGCGGGAATCGAGTATAGTATAACTCCTAGAAATTCTATAGAAAGCCAATCATAGTTTTTTCCAATCAAGGCAAAGATGCAATAGATAACTGCTGCGATTATCAAGCCTGTAGACCAAATTGATAAATGCGATTTTGGATAAAGTTTGATCCCGAAGTAGAAAAGTATTGAAGCAATAACAATCCCGAATAATATTTCTAATAACATATTGATTAGTTTTTGAGAAGAGCTTGAAACAAAATAGTATTTTTACTTGTGAATAATGTAGATGCTAAGGCTATTCTCAGTGTCGAAACAATTCACCTATATTTTCTAACATATGCATAGTATACTTGTTCCAACCGATTTTTCTAAAAATACTCAAACTGCTTTAAATTATGCGATTGATATAGCAAATCAGTTTGCCTGTAAATTGATTCTGTTTAATACCTATAAGTTAAGCCATCGTGCTGGAATGTTTATCGGTGTTGAGAAGATGATGAGAGAGGATTCCAGAGAGCAAATGGCCAACCTCCTAAAAGAGACCCGGTTAAAATTGAGAGATGGTGCTACTTTAGAGGGGAAAGTCGCAAAAGGAGAAGCGGTCTCTACTATTATCCGTGCGGCAAAGAAGCTCGAAGTAAATATGATTGTAATGGGGACGCAAGGCGCAAGTGGCCTCAAAGAGGTATTTATAGGAAGCACTACAAATGGTGTGATGGTTGGAACCAAAACGCCAGTTCTGGTTGTGCCTTCTGAATTTGATTATCGGCCTTTAAAAACCATCGCTTTATCTATAGATGAAAAACTAATCAGTAATGAGACCTCGTTAGAGGTTCTCCGAATGATTATATATCGTTACGATGCTGAAGTCTGTTCTTTCCATATCCGGTCGAAAAAAGACCCTATACCAGAAACTATGGAATCTTCTTTAGGGGGGATTCTTGAAGGGATAAAGTTTAGTTTCCATGAAATAGATACCGATGAAAAATCCATAAATACAAGAATCGAAGCTTTCGTGAAAAGTGAGAATGCAGATTTACTATGTATGATTAAAAGAGATAGAGGTTTCTGGGGGAATCTTATGCATAGCAGTGTAACAACTAAAGAAGTATTCCACAGTGCTGTTCCTATCTTGATTTTGCACGATTAAATATGTGTAAAAACTCCGACTGTTCCCTTTCTTTAAAGTTTTCAACATCTACTTGTTTTGACCTACTTCGTGCAAATGTATTGTTTTCCAAGGATTACATATTTTTTAAAAAAGTATAGAAAAAACAACTATGATTCTTTTCCTTTTAAATTAAAAGAACATTCTTTAGTTTTGTGCTGTATTTGTAAAAATACCGGTTAGTTGAATCATAAAATGAAGATTTTGCTTTGAATAGCAAGCTGTTATTTTCACAATTGAAAAGTCTTGAAGGGAAAAGAGACTTAACTCAATTGTAGGAAACAGATTCATTTATTGATAATTTATAATTTAGAACAACGTCATTAAAAAAAACAGACATGAGAAAATTAATCAAATTAACTTTGATCTTTGCTGCTATTGCAATCATCTTCCCATCTTGCGTTTCTAAGAAAAAATTTACTGAACTTTTAAGCTCTAAAGAAGCTACTGATGCATCTTTGTCTCAAAGTCAGAGTAAAGTGAAAATGCTAGAAGGTGAGAAAGAAGAATTGATGAGTACAAAATCAGAATTAGAATCAAAAAATTCAGAATTAAGTACTGAGCTTTCTAGTGCTAAATCTAAACTAACAGAATTAGAAGGTACTGCTCAAGAGTTGGTAACAGCAAAAACGGCACTTACAGAGAAAGAAACAATGTTGAATAAAGCAGAAGCGAGTATCAAAGGTGTATTTAGTGCTTATGAAGGTTCTGGTTTGAATGTTACTGCTAGAGATAATCGTTTATATATTGTAATGGCTGAGCCTGTTACATTCAGAAGTGGATCTACCAGAGTTTCAAGAAAGTATAGAGATGCAATGAAGGGGTTAGCTGAGGTCTTGAAGAATAACCCAGGAATGAATATTCAAGTAGAAGGGCATTCTGATAATGCTAAATTTAATGAAGGAAAAGGAAATAACTGGAATCTAAGTATGAGTCGTGCAATGAGTGCAATGAATCAATTGTTAAGAGCAGGTGTAGCTCCAAATCAATTGTCAGCTGTTGGCCGTGGTGAGTTTGCTCCAGTTTCTGCTGAAGACCCAAATTCTTCAGAAGCAAGAGCTCAAAACAGAAGAGTTGAGTTCGTAGTAACTCCAAATCTTTCAAGTCTTTCATTAAGTACAAATCCATAAGCCTTTTAATAGGGATATTAAAAAAACCTGATTTGCATCGCAGATCAGGTTTTTTTATGCCTCTAAGGCATGATATCATTTCTTTTTATTAGAAATTAGACCAGTAAACGTAGGCCCAGGTGACGATTACTAAAAAGAAAAGGCCGAAAGCGTACAGCATACAATATCCTTTTTTACCTGCATTATGGATCTCACTCATTAGTTTATTATTTTTATCTAAAATCGAAATTGTTGTGCAAAGAAAAACAAAAATCAATTAAGATCAAAAAATAATCCAATGTTAAAGACCTTCCAAAGAATAAAAAATAATACTACGTTCGATGCTCCTAGTCATTGGCTTCGTATCCGTACAATCGATATGCATACTGGAGGGGAGCCACTTCGGGTAATTATTGACGGGCTTCCGGAATTAAAAGGAAATTCAGTATTGGAGTACCGGAATTATATTAAAAAACATCACGATTACCTGCGAAAGGCGCTGATGCATGAGCCGAAGGGACACGCCGACATGTATGGTTGCATTCTTTTACCTCCAAATGATGAAGGAGCAGATTTTGGAATTCTCTTTTTACATAACGAGGGCTATAGTACCATGTGTGGTCATGCGATTATTGCGATTACAAAATTGGCAATAGAAATGGGATGGGTCGAGATTGATCAGGCTGAAACTGTTGTAAAAATCGATGCCCCTTGTGGAAGAATTACTGCATTTGCGAAAATAGAAAGTGGAAAAACACAATCGGTTTCTTTTCATTGTGTTCCTTCATTTGTTGTAGCACTTAACCAAGAAGTAGATGTACCAGACTTGGGCAGAGTCACCTATGATCTAGCCTACGGAGGAGCCTTTTACGCTTATGTTGATGCGAATAAATTGGACTTGGAATTGCGACCTGAAAACTACAGCGAGCTTATTCAAAAAGGAATGGCCATTAAACATGCAGTGATAAAAGAAAGTACGCTTATTCAACATCCCTTTGAAGACGATCTAAGTTTTTTGTACGGAACAATTTTTATTGGGGGACCGGTCTCAGAAGGAATTGATAGTCGAAACGTATGCGTTTTTGCCGAAGGAGAAGTTGATCGTTGCCCAACAGGTTCTGGAGTTTCAGGAAGAATGCCTATTCATTTCGCTAGGGAAGAAATCTCCATTGGAGAAACTATGACTGTCGAAAGTATTACCGGGAGTGTGTTTACTGGATCGGTCGTGAGAACGGAAAATTATGGCCCATTCCAGGCTGTAATCCCCAAAGTCGAAGGTAATGCTTTTATCACCGGGCAGCACGAATTTCTGATCGACCCAGATGATCCGTTTAAATATGGTTTCTTTCTTCGGTGAATTTTAAATCGCAGCACATCGAACCTTCATCCATTCTTTTTCCTCTTGATTCAATAAAGGAGAAAGTTTTTCCCAAACCTCTGCATGATAATCATTTAGCCACTGTACTTCTTCTTTCGTTAATAATGAAAATTCAATAAGAGAGGTGTCTATCGGGAATAAAGTAAGGGTGTCAAATTTTAAAAACTGGCCGTATTCTGTTTTTTGATCTTCAACACAAAGAACAAGGTTTTCTATTCGGATACCATATTCTCCCGTTTTGTAAAATCCAGGTTCATTTGAGGTAAACATACCAGGTTCGAAAACCGTGGCAGCTTTTGCAGTTGCCCCAGATCCCAAAGCTTGAGGTCCTTCATGTACATTTAGGAAAAAACCAACACCATGACCTGTTCCATGGCCATAGTTCAAACCATACTCCCAAAGAGATTTTCTAGCGAGCAACTCCATCTGGTTGCCTCGGGTTCCGTAGGGGAATTTTAACATAGCCAGGCTGATATGCCCTTTTAAAACTAAGGTGTAATCTCTTTTTTGAGTATCGCTTGGTTCACTTAAAGCAATGGTTCTTGTGATGTCTGTCGTTCCACACCAGTACTGCCCACCAGAATCAAGTAAGAGCATACCGTTTGCCTCGATAGATGCACAAGTTTCTTCTTTTGCACGATAATGTACAATGGCTCCATTTCCTTTGTATCCAACAATAGCAGAGAAACTCTCGCCATGATATTCTCCTTGATCTTTTCTAAGTGCTGCTAATTGTATGGCCACTTCTGTTTCGGGGACCGGTCGAGATGAAATCTCTTCTTCTAACCATCTATAAAGTTTAGTTAAAGCGACACCATCTTTGAGCATTGCTTTTTTTATATTTTCAACTTCAATTGGATTTTTTAAAGCTTTTAGCGCAGTAGAAATTGTTGAGCCGTGAACAATATTAGTGTTTTTAGCAGCTTCGTATAAAAAGCCATTAGTTACTGCTGGATCAAGCAATATGCTATCACTTGAATCAAGTCCTTTTAGAAAGTCTGAAATACTATTGTAAGGCTGAACGTCAATTCCTTCTTTTGAAAATTGTTCAATTACAGAATCAGGTAATTTGTTTTTGTCAATAAATAAAGAGCAGGCGGATTCACTAAGCACAGCATATGCGATGACGACAGGGTTAGATTCAACATCATTCCCCCGGATGTTGAAAATCCAGGCAATGTCATCGAGTGTTGTGATTAAATGATGTTGAACCCCTTTGGCTGACATCTCTTTTTTGATCTCTTCGATTTTGTCTACTCTAGACTTTCCAGCGTATTCGATTTTTAATTCGAAGGCCTTATCCTGAGGCAATTCCGGACGATCATTCCAGACACTGGGTATAATATCTTCTGAGAACTGGAGGCTCATCCCTCCTTCTTCTAGTTGTTTTTGATAAGACTTTATCTGATTAAAAGAAAAAAGCCTTGGGTCGATAGCAACTTTTGCACCTTCTGACAGATTATTTTTCAACCAAGGGATAATCTGTGGGCTATGTGCTATTTTTTGTTTGTGTAAAACGACCTCACTAGCGGAAAGCTCTTCTTCTGCTTGTAGAAAGTATCTAGAGTCAGTAGACAAACCAGCATGATCTTGCGTTATAAATACTACTCCAGCAGAACCAGTAAAACCTGAGATCCATTGTCTGAATTGCCAATGAGCGGCAGAATACTCACTTTGATGCGGATCACTTCCTGGAATAATAAAAGCATCGAAATTTCTTGCTTTTAAATTTAACCTTAATGCTGCTATTTTGTTATTAACCGTATCCATGCTGTGCTGATTTTAAAAGATGACCATTAACTATTGAAACACAATAATGGTAAAAAAAAATCACTTTTAGATCATGGCTTGAAACAAAATATTAGATAGCGAAGTATCATAGTAAGCAAACATATTTTAAAAATCATAATTTAAAAAGTCTTGTGCTTAGGTGATTTGGCATATTTTTTGATAGAAAGTCGCTCGAAAACTGGACATATTACATAAAATGATTTATATTGTACACAGAAGCGAAAGATTAGATCACAAAAAAATCATTTCAATCTCTTCATAAGTACTATAAAGTTGATACACTGAAAAGCGTAAAAACTTTTAATCCTACAAGAAAGTTTCGGTCTCCACAAATAACTAGAACAGCATACTTACTGTGTAATGTAACCAATTACTTAAATCTATTTTTTTAGGAGAAAACCATTATAATCCGATGTTAAAGCAGAGTTTAAGTCAAAAAATGCTCCAGAAGCTATCGCCTCAGCAAATTCAATTAATGAAATTGCTTCAGATTCCAACGGCGACCCTGGACCAACGTATCAAAGAGGAACTGGAAGCAAACCCAGCGCTCGATGAAGGGGAAGAACTTGAAGACGCTGATGTCTTTGGGACTACCGAAAGTGAAGAAGAATCCAAAGAAGATAAGTTTGGAGAAGCCGAGGCCGATGAAGCTCCCGTCAGGGATGAAGAATTCGAACTCGACGATTATCTCAATGAATACATGGAGGATGATCCGAGTAGTTATAAACTAAAAGTGAATAACTATTCTGCAGATGAAGAGGAAAAAACTATTCCTATCGCTGTTGAGGATACTTTTCATGAATATCTGGAGACTCAATTGGGAATGCTCGATCTCGAAGATGAAAGAGCTGTTTTGATTGCACAACAGATTATTGGGAGTATCGATGATGATGGTTACCTACGAAGAGAACCTATCTCGATTATCGATGACCTTGTCTTTTCCCAAAACATCATCACCAATGAAGCCGAGATCGAACATCTTCTTAAGAAGATTCAAAGATTCGACCCTCCTGGTATTGGATCCAGAGATTTGAGAGAGTGTTTACTCTTGCAGATTGATAATAAAATGGAACACAATAAAGAGGAGTTGAGTGATGAGACAGTTTCCTTTTTACGATTAGGATATAAGATTATTGAAGATTACTTCAATGAGTTTTCCAAAAAGCATTATCAAAAACTTCAACGATATTTAAATATCAACGAGGAGCAACTCAAAGAAGCGATTGATGAGATTTTAAAACTCAATCCAAAACCTGCGAGTGGTTATGCAAGTAATACTAGAGCTTTGCATTACATTGTTCCGGATTTTACAATCGTGAATAGAGATGGGGAATTAGAGCTGACTCTAAACTCTCGAAATGCTCCTGACCTTAGGGTCAATGATCAATATCGGGATATGCTCAAAACCTACAAGGATAATAAAAAGAGTAAAAAAACAGTCAAAAAAGATAAAGAGGCTATTGTCTTTATCAAGCAAAAAATCGATTCTGCAAAATGGTTTATTGATGCAATTCGTCAGCGTCAACAGACGATGTACAAAACGATGTATTCCATCATGCAGTATCAGTATGATTTTTTCCGAACAGGAGATCAAAAGACTTTAAAACCGATGATCCTAAAAGATATCGCCGATATTACCGGACTGGATATCTCGACGATCTCTCGTGTTGCAAATAGTAAGTTTGTTCAAACTGAATACGGCACCAAACGACTGAAGGATTTCTTCTCGGAATCTTTACAAACGAATAACGGTGAAGAAGTTTCAACACTTGAAGTGAAAAAAATCTTAACCGATATCATAGAGGAAGAAAATAAACGAAAGCCTTTCTCTGATGAGAAATTAAAAAATATTTTAAGAGATAAAGGGTATAACATCGCTCGAAGAACTGTAGCGAAATATCGAGAGCAGTTAAATATTCCTGTTGCTAGATTGCGAAAAGAATTATAATTTGCTATTCTCATAATCAATCTCATGAAGCCGGAAAGTATTTATTATTTTCCGGCTTTTTTATTTCCTATATTTAGGTTTTTAGTTTCTTTTAAATCACCTCACGTTAAGTAATCATGGAGCAGTTTTTAAATCTAGAGCAAATTGATTTTTATAATGAAAATG
The DNA here is from genome assembly GCA_937921595.1 of uncultured Saprospiraceae bacterium. Classification (GTDB taxonomy): domain Bacteria; phylum Bacteroidota; class Bacteroidia; order Chitinophagales; family Saprospiraceae; genus JAHDHW01. The sequence continues at coordinate 23,110 of CAKZTD010000222.1, read as the reverse complement.
GATACCTAGTCGTTGAAAAATTTCTAGATGACAACTCGATTGCAATTCTGAAAGAAAGAACAAAAGAAATCATAACAGCTTTCGATCCTAAAGAATTAAAGGTATTCACTACGGAGAATCAAGAGAGTCATATGGATGATTATTTCCTCGGAAGTGGAGATAAAGTCCGATGTTTTTTTGAAGAAGGAGCCATTGATAAAAACGGAGTACTTGCTGTTTCAAAAGAAAAGTCAATTAACAAAGTTGGCCATGCCATGCATGACTTGATTCCTGATTTTGAAAAAATTGCCTACACTCCTGCTTTATACAGTATTGCAAAAAGCCTAGGTCTGAAACAAGCTTCGATAGTTCAGAGTCAGTATATTTTTAAACAACCAAAAATAGGAGCAAAAGTAAATCCTCATACTGATTCTACTTTTATATATACTGATCCGCTGTCCTGCTTGGGTGTATGGATAGCATTGGAAGATGCTGAAATTGAAAATGGTTGTTTGTCTGTAATTGCAGGGTCTCATCAAATTTCTCTGAAGGATAGGTTTGTTCGTAACAAAGCGAATACAGGAACAGAATTTGTAAATATGGGAGGAGATAGCGAAGACTGGAATCTCCAGAAATTGGAAGCACTACCTGTTAGAAAAGGCGACATGGTGCTTCTGCACGGACAAGTTGTCCATGCTAGCTTTGCTAATCGTTCCAAGAAATCAAGACATGCTTTTGTATTACATTTAATTGATTTAGATTGTGAATGGCCGACAGATAATTGGCTTCAACGCTCTGAAACTTTGCCGTTTCGAGTAATGGAAAATGTCGTTTATCATCGTTTTGGTTAAAAGCATCATCTTTTTAAACATATTTTTGTTGTAAAACCGTTATAATGTAAGAATCCATTTAAATTTTGCTTAGAAAAGCAAAAAAGAGGTTCTGAAGTGTTTTGTTAAAGCAACAGGATATTATGAGATATTTTTCTGCGATACTTATTGTTTGTTTGATCCTTTCTTGTAACAAGGTTACAGAGCGGATGCCGTACTTTGAAGTGCATGGTATAGATGTTTCTCATTATCAAGCTCGCGTTAACTGGGACACAATCGCTTCGCAAAAAATTGATTTTGCTTTTGTTAAAGCAACAGAAGGTGAGAATCATGCAGATTCTTTATTTGCTGATAACTGGTCGGACATCAAAAGAGTAGGATTGAAAAGAGGAGCGTATCATTTTTTTAGACCAAGGAGTTCTGTTTTGAAACAGGCACAAAATTTCATAAAAAATGTAAAGATGGAAGAAGGAGATTTACCTCCTGTTTTAGATGTAGAAGTGGCAGATGGTGCATCAGATGAATTGGTAATTAAGAGGGTTAGAACATGGGTGGAAATTATCGAAGCTCATTACAAAATCAAGCCAATCATTTATACTAACCTCAAATTTTTTAATCGGTACATTGATGGTAATTTTCGTGAATATCCAATTTGGATTGCCCGATATAATACGAATCAACCATACTTAGGAAATGAACAAGAATGGGATTTTTGGCAGTATGGAAATCGTGGCGAATTGAAAGGCATTGATGGCTTTGTTGATTTCAATGTATTCAAAGGTTCATTGCTCGAGTTAGAATCTTTATGCCTTAGCAATGAACCAACCTATAGCGCTAGATAACTCTTTGAAGTTTAGCACGAGTGTAACGAGTGGGTAACTTTGAAGTTTAGTATAAAGGCAAGTTTGTAACTTGCCACGACTAGGGTTTTGAAACCATCAAACCAAAGATAACTTTCCCAGCCCACCAGTCAATATTGAAGAAGCATCAGCGTCCAACCAATCCTCTAAAATTGTCGCATAAATTTTTCTGAAATCAATTTCATATTTCAAATCTCCTTTGTCTAGATCGCTTAGATTAGGGCCCGCATTATAGAAACCAGCCTTCTGCAAATTACCTCCCATCAAGTAAAGATTATTAGCGGTTCCATGATCCGTTCCATTACTTGCGTTTTGTTTGACACGTCTACCGAATTCCGAAAATGTCATGATCAAAGTGTCGTCCAGTAATTCGTTTTGCTTTAAGTCTTTTATAAATGCAGCCATTGCTTCGGCGTATTTTTGTAATAACTTTTCTTGTGCATTTTTTTGAAAGGCATGGGTATCAAAACCGCTTAAACTTACATAGTAGATTTTGGTATCGGTGTCGGCAGTAATCAGCTCTGCAATTTGACGAAGGTCTTTTGCAAAAGCAGTTGCTGGATAAGAAATCTTTGATTGGTGTATTTTTGATTGATCGTATAAATAATCTGCAGAAGATTGTGTGTTTATCATTGTTTTGTATAAGTAAGCAACACTACCCTCCTTATCTTGCTCATGTTCTGCAGCCGCTCTTAGAAACCGATTGTCTGTGGCTTTTTTCAAAGCCTTAGGATTACTCATCGCAAAACCAGATTGCTGTATCCCTTTCATTGCTAGACTCAAGCTATCGTCAACTTCTAATGCATGATAAGGCTTTTCACATCCTTGACATTTATTATCTAAATATCTTCCAATCCAACCGGTCTGTAAATACTCATTGCTGTGGCTTGCAGTATGCCAGATATCCATTGATCGAAAATGCGATCGATCTGGATTTGGATAACCGACGCTGTTTAGAATACACATTTTTCCATCATCAAAAACCGAACGCAAAGCTTCCATTGCTGGATTGAAACCAAGCTCATCGTTTAGTTTCAATACTTTGTTTTGCTGGATTCCTAAAGTCGGACGGTTTTTATAGTAGATATCATTTTGAAAAGGGATGACGGTATTTAGTCCATCGTTACCTCCTGATAATTGGACAATCACGAGATTTTTTCCTGTTCTATTTTTAAGTATTCCATTGCCATTATACCCCTTCAAGAATGCAGGTACCATCAAGCTTGTCGATGCGAGGGTTGCTGATTTTAAAAAATTACGTCTCTTCATGATGATTGAATTTTCTATTTAACAAACTTGATATTCAGGTAAAGACATTAAGCGTAGCGCTAGAGATTTAATGAAGTTTTCTTGATCGCTTTTCGCTAAATACGGCTGCAAATTTTTCAACTTGACTTTGAAGTTTCCTTGAATTAGATATTGAGAAAGATGTTCGAATGTTTCATTTTCATTGGAGTCAGTATATTGATTGAGTAAAGGTTTGAGGTCGATATCAGCTTTTATTTTCCTGACTGCCTTGTTTCTTTTTTTAGACTCAAATTCTTCTTTTATTTTAAAGTTGATATCGGTTGCTTGAAATAAAAAGGCAACTAAGTTTAGACGAATCATCAATGTTGAATTGTCAATCCAGTTTTTCCCTTCTGCCCAACCTGCAACATTCGGAGGTTTAAAAAGAACTTGACCTAAAGCCTTTTCTACAAAAAGAATAGAATCTTCAGTTTTAAAATTAACATCGAAAGTTCGCATAATTCCAGCAAGTAATTCTAGTGGAGATTTAATTTTTGTACCTACATTTTCTTTATCGTAAAACCAATCACTTGAAAAAATATGTACCATCAAATCTTTGATGTCATAGTCTGAGTTATGAAACCTTTTTGATAGCTTTGCGAGTCGTTGTTCGTTGATTTTTTCATTGATAAAAAAGCGATAAATCTTTTGACAAATAAAACTTGCCGTTTCTGGTCGATCGAGAATAATATCAATAATATCTCCCCCATCAAAATCACCAGTCTTTCCCATAAATGTTTTTTGACCATAATCATGATGACGTTTTTTAAAAACAAAATCTCCTCGGAAATCACTTGACCAACCAGTAAAGGCTCTTGCTGCTTCTTTGATATCTTGTTCGCTATAATGACCACGACCAATAGTAAATAACTCCATTAACTCACGGGCAAAATTTTCATTAGGAGATCGTTTTTTATTTTGTTGATTATTTAAAAAACGTATCATAGAAACATCTTTGGCAATGGCATGAACGAAAGTTCTGAAATTACCAAGAGCATGAGTCCTGATTGTATTGAGTTGTTGATTAGCGTGTTTGGATCTTTTAGTAATACATGCAAAATGTCCATGCCAGAAAAGGCTCATTTTTTCGAGAAAAGCACTTTCTGATTTATCGGACATTCGAACGACCCATTCAGCATTTTGCTTTATAACTAATTGTTTCTCTTTTTTGAGTAATGCCTTTCGTTCTTCTTTGCTCAGTTTTTTGAACTCAGCCTCAGAACGTTCCTGGATTTCTGATTTTATATTCCCTGCCTTAGCTGCGGTATTGAAAATATGTTTGATATGTGATTGGAGTGTCAGGTCTTGAGCTTTTTTCCATTCTTCAGGGCTTAACCCAAATCCACTTCGCCAATAAAGGTGTTTGATTTTATCTTGAGAACTTAGCATCGGTAAGTATATTTTGATCTTTGACTACAGAGATGGAAGAAAGTTTAACGTTAGTAGAAGTGAATTGTAATTTAAAATCTGATGTAAATTAAGATCTTGTTCCTTAAATTTGGGATTGGTATGATTTTCATTTAAATAAAGAAAAAATATATTATGAATCGAATAATAGGAATTTTGATGATGATTCTGTTTTTTTCTTGTGGCGAAACACAACAACAAGCAGGTAAGACTAAAGAGAAACCTACTCAAGTCGACCAAACTTCCCTGAAAAGTAGTTTAGATCAACTAGAAGCAGAATTAATAAGTAATAAAACAACCAAAGTTGATAAGGAAAAAGCTAATGATTTAATTAATAAGAGTATTCAATATGTGGATGCTTTTCCAAAGGATGAGATGAGCCCTGAGTATTTGTTTAGAGCAGGTGAGGTATCTGTAGGAATTGGGTCCTATAATCAGGCTTTGGAAATTTGGGATCGAGTGAGAGCAGAATATAGTGATCACAAAAAAGCGTCAATAGCTTTGTTTTTACAGGGGTTTACTAGTGAAAATCAGATGAAAAACAAAGAAAAAGCAAAAACGTATTACAATGACTTTTTAGTTAAATATCCAAAGCATGAATATGCTGATCAGATCGTTCAATTGTTAAAAAATATAGATGTATCGCCGGAGGATTTGATTAAATCATTTAAGCAAAAGAAATAAGATGAAATGGACTTGTAAGGGAGAACTAACCTGATTTAAGTTAAACTTCTCTTAATCTGCTATGATTGTCCTTTAAAAAAGGTGTTTATCTGGGCATCTGAGGAGTATTCTTTTTATCTTACGAGAAGTGAAAAACGTATTTAAAAAACAAATTTGAAATATAAATCAAAAACAAGAATATGAGATACTGTGCCTTACTTTTTGTTCTCGCTTTTAGCATTAATCAATCGATTGCCGGAGGAATTGAATTTTTCCATGGTACTTGGGAGGAAGCATTAGAAGCTTCTAAAACTCAAGACAAGCCCATCTTTGTAGATGCTTATACCACTTGGTGTGGCCCATGTAAGCGTATGGCGAAAACAGTTTTTACTCAAGAATCTGTAGGAGAGTTTTACAATGCCAACTTCATTTGTATGAAAATCGATATGGAGAAACCAGCAGGGCGAAAATTTCAACAAAAATATCCAGTGACTGCTTATCCAACTTTATATTATATCGATGGCAATGGAGAAACGATTTATAATACTAAAGGAGGAAGAACGGTAGATCAATTTATAGAGTTGGGAAGAAAGGTGATAGGTAAGACAGATAAGAGTGGAGCATTTGCTGTAAAATATGAAGCAGGAGATCGTGATCCTGAGCTTGTTTTTAATTATGTGAAAGCATTGAATAAAGCAGGGAAGCCAAGTCTGAAAATTTCAAATGACTACATCAAGTCTCAAGATAATATGACGTCTGATTTTAATCTGCGTTTCATTTACGAAGCGACTGTAGAAGCGGATTCAAGAATTTTTGATTTATTGGTTAAAAACAAATCTGCAATCATGCAGTTGGAATCTAAAGAAGCTGTTCAGAAAAAAATAGCGGAAGCTTGCAAAAATACCTCAAAGAAAGCTTTAGAATATCAAAGTAAAGATTTGCATGAAGAAGCGAAAGCAAAAATGAAAGCTCACTGTTCAGAGCATGCGACAAATTTTGCTAATGAGACCGACATGAATTATTACCGAGCTACAGATGATGTAAAGAACTATGTCAAGGTTTGTAATACTTATGCAAAGAAAACTTTAAAGAATAATGCGAAAGGTTTACACCTTTTGACAAAGGATATTGTTGGATCTTTTAAAGAAGATAAAGACGCGATGAAACTGGCTGAAAAGTTGGCTAAAAAAGCAGCATCTAATGGTGGTGTATACGAGTATTATTATACTTACGCTGAAGTGCTTTTGTATAATGGTAAAAAATCTGATGCTAAAAAAATGGCGAATAAATCACTTGAACTTGCAGATGGTAAAGAAAATGTGAAACGTGCCATTCAATCGCTAATTCAAAGAATAGAACAAAGTTAGGCAATTATTTGACTGCCTATAATTTTTGATATAAAGTCTAAACACACAGAATAAAATTACCGCTTCATGAATAAAGGAATAATACTGGCAGCTATTTTAATGCTGAGTCAGGTTGCCCTCTCTGCTCAAAATGGGATCAAGTTTCAAGTCACTGATTCTTGGGCAGAAGTTCTTCAAAAAGCAAACGCTGAAGATAAACTTATTTTTGTAGATGCTTATACCACTTGGTGTGGACCATGTAAGCAAATGACCAAAGAGGTTTTTTCTCAAAAGAAAGCGGCTGATTTTTATAACAAAACTTTCATCAATTATAAAATTGATATGGAAAAAGGTGAGGGTCCAAACCTCGCCAAAACTTATAAAGTTGCACAGTACCCAACCTTATTGTTTATTGGATCAGACGGCACCTTAATTCATCGAGCTGCTGGTTACCATAACACGGATCAGTTTGTGGAATTGGGTAACGCGGCATTAGATCCGAATAAGCAATTAGCTACATTAGAAAGACGTTTTGAAAAAGGAGATCGTGATCCAGCGTTCTTAAAAAACTATACTTTGATTCGAGCATTGTCTTATGATGGGACTCATGTTCCAATTGCTGAAGCATATATGAAAACTCAAAAAGATTGGAACACAGATGCAAATCGTGATTTTATTATGAAATATATCGGAGGTGTAGACTCTAAGCTTTTTGATCATTTATCTAAAAATAGAAAAGATTATATCAAGCAATATGGAGAGGATGCAATTCAAGGTAAGATAAGAGAAATTGTCTTCGATGAGATTGCTAAGAAAGGAAAAGATGAAAAAGCTATTTCAATCAAAGATGTAAAATCATTGTATAAAAAAGCTTATCCTGAAAAAGCTAAACAGCTTGTTTCTGAATATAAAATATCTCATTATCGAGGTCTGGGAGATCGCAAGAATTTTGCAAAAGCAGCGATCAAACATTACAAAAAATTTCCTTCAGTTGATCCAATGCAATTGAACGATATTGCTTGGACTTTTTATACTGTGATAAACAAGAAAAAATATCTTAAGAAAGCAGTGAAGCTAGCGAAGCAATCCGCTAAATTAGATCCTGCATTTTACAACCACGATACGATGGCTGCTCTTTATTATAAATTAGGTAAAAAAGAGGAAGCGCTTTCGACCGCTCAGAAAGCCATTGAGTTGGCTAAAGAAGAAGGATTCAGTCCAGATGGATACGCGGCAACAACGAAGTTGATAGAGGAAATTAAAAAGCTGTGATTCTTCGATAAGCCCATAACTACAATTTTCACTGTCTTTGATTATTCTGAGCGAACAGAGATAGTTGCAACTGTGAGCCCTAACGAGCGTGGCGAGCCTTCTTGTCTATCATTCCTTTTCAAATTTTATATCCTTTACATTAAGCTGCAAAGTCGTTCGTCCATTCCAATGATTCTCTTGGATGGTGTAACAAATATGAAATGGACTTGATTTTATTTTCGGAAAATGAATGCCTTGGTTAAAAGCAATCGCTTTGATAGGCGCTGATCCATTTTGAGAGATGTGTAGACGTAAATGTTTATCTTTTAGTAATTGCGAATAACCAGTATCTTGAACATGATGACTCACAAAAACCGGATTTCGATTGTCGGGACCGAAAGGAGCGAAAGCCATAATCTCTTTCCAGAATTCAGGAGTGATGTCGGCCAAAGAAAGTTCAGAAAAATAATTAAGTATAGGCACACTTGGCTCCGCAGTCTCTTGAGAACGGACCGTTAATTCGAATTCTTTTTTAAATGCTTCAACCTTATCAATTTCCATTGTCATACCTGCGGCATGTTGGTGACCACCAAAATTTTCTAATAAATGGCTACAAGATTTGATGGTTTCATAAATGTCAAATCCTTGAACGGAACGAGCAGAGCCAACCGCTTTTCCATTTGATTCTGTCAAAATAATCGTTGGACGATAATACTTGTCGACCATTCTTGATGCGGCAATTCCAATCACTCCTTTGTGCCATTTGGGGTGAAAAAGAACAATACTTTTTTGATCTTTCCAATCCACCTTACTTTCGAAAAACTGCTTGGCTTCAGCGACAATGTTTTGATCGTATTCTTTTCTAAGTTTGTTTCTTTGTTTAAGCAAACGAGCGTATTCAGTAGCCACTCCCGGATCATCGGATAATAACAATCGGACCGCTTGTTTTGCATCTGCAATTCTTCCTGCTGCATTGATCATAGGGCCAATCCCAAATACAATATCTTCGATTTTTAGATTTTCTTTCTGACTACTTTCATTGATTAATGCTTCAAAGCCTAAGCGTGGATTTTTATTTAATTGTTGTAATCCAAAATAAGCGAGTACTCGATTTTCTCCAGTCATAGGCACAATATCAGAGGCTATACTGACGACGACTAAATCTAAAAAAGATTTGAATTCTTCGATGATCCACCCATTGGCCATGCCATAAGCTTGGATGAGTTTGAAGCCGATTCCACAACCGCTGAGTTCTTTGTAAGGATAGGTACAAGAAGGTTTCTTTGGATCAAGAATCGCAATGGCATCAGGGAGTTCTTCTTCAGGTAGATGATGATCGCAAATGATGAAATCAATGTTCCTCGCTTTCGCTTCTGCGATCTGTTTGATTGCTTTGATTCCGCAATCAATAGAGATCATTAAAGAGATTTCGTTTTGACTGGCATAATCAATTCCTTGCATAGAAACACCATAACCTTCTTTGTATCGATCAGGAATATAAAAGTCTATTTTATCTGTAAAATGTTTGAAGAAACTATAGAGCAAAGTAACTGATGTTACTCCATCAACATCGTAATCCCCATAAATCAAAATTCGTTCATCTTGAATAATTGCTTGTTGGATGCGTTCTATGGCTTCCATCATTCCATCCATTCGGAAGGGATCGTGCAATTGGTCTAAGGATGGATTGAAAAAGTTATCAGCTTCTAGGTTAGAGAAAATATTTTGACGTAGCAATAGGCGTGCTTGAATATGGTGGATGTTTTGTAGCTCCTGAAGTTCGGTAATTTTATCTTCGTCTGCAGGTATTTGTGTCCAACGTTTTTTCATAGTTGTTTAAAATTTTGAAAATGGAATGATAATATAATCATTTATGCCCTCATAAAAGTCATTTAATTATATGGTCTATAGAGAGTTGTTTTTTGAATTATAAAAACACCCTCTACTTATAAGACTCCAAAAGGCGGAGAATTCCATAAAATCTAAGCAAGTATTTTTTATTTTTTTTAAACACATTTAATTTTCTATCTTAGAGAAGCCAATCTAACCAGGGATTTATTAAAATAGAAATCATCAAAATGAAGAACTTTCACCAACTACTTGCTGCAGCTTGTTTGATACTTGTTGTAATGTCTACATGTACACCTCCACCAGAGACAAAACCTGAAGGACCCAATCTAAAACTTCCGAAAATCTCTGATGCAAAACCAATGAATGTCGTCTTTATTCTTAGTGATGATCATCGGTATGATTTTATGGGTTTTTTAAACAAACCCGCTTTTTTAGAAACACCAAATATGGATAGAATGGCAGCCGAAGGAATTCATTTTCCGAATGCATCTGTTACCACAGCTTTGTGTTCGCCAAGTCGAGCGTCTATTTTGACTGGACAATATGCACATCATCATACGGTCGTTGACAATCAGGCTTTAGAACCTGAAAGCTTGATTTACTATCCTCAATATTTGCAAGAAGCTGGGTATGAAACTTCCTTCTTTGGGAAGTGGCATATGGGAAGTAAAAGTGATGACCCGAGAAAAGGATTTAATAAATGGGTGAGTTTTAGAGGGCAAGGAGATTATTATGATCCAAATCTAAATATCGATGGTAAACGAGAAAAAGTAGATGGTTATAATGCAGATTTATTAACGGGTTACGCGACAGACTGGTTGACTAAAGAACGAGATCAGGAGAAACCATTTCTTATGTATTTGTCGCATAAATCTGTTCATGCAATGTTTAAACCAGCAGAACGACACAAAGATAAATACGTTGGACAAAAAATTGAATATCCGGATAATTATGCAGACACGGATGAAAATTATGAAGGTAAACCAGATTGGGTTCGCGAGCAAAGGAATAGCTGGCATGGCGTAGATTATATGTATCATGGTGCGATGGAGTTTGATTCTTTTTATTACAAATATTGTGAAACGATTTTAGGAATAGATGAAAGTATTGGGACGATTCTTAAAACTTTAGAGGAGCAAGGGCTTGATCAAAATACATTGGTTATCTATATGGGAGACAATGGATTTGTACTTGGCGAACATGGGTTAATTGACAAACGTCATGCTTATGAAGAGTCGATGAAAGTACCAATGTTGGTCTATGCTCCAGGAGTAACAAAAGGTGGATTTAAAGTGAACGAGCAAGTTCAAAATATAGATATTGGGCCAACGATTTTAGCAGCTGCAGGATTAGAAACACCGAAGAATATGGATGGACGGTCTTTTTTACCATTGATAAAAGGAGAAAAAACAGATTGGCGAGATGTTGCTTTTTATGAGTACTATTGGGAAAAAGCATTTCCGCATACACCGACAACTTTTGCGATGCGAACTGATGAATATAAGTTTATTCAATACCATGGTGTTTGGGGTGATGATGAATTATACGATTTGAAAAATGATCCTGCGGAAATGAAAAACCTTTTTCGAAATCCAGCATACAAACCAACGGTAGATACGATGCGGAGTCAGATTTATTCTTGGTTGGAAGAATCAGGTGGCATGTTGATTCCATTGAAAAGAAATACTGGATGGACGGCAGATAAGCGGAAAGGAGACAAATAAGAATCGTTTTTGAAAACGACTTATAACTTCTTCCGAATGGCATGAACTTTTGTTAACAAACCAAGCAAATCTTTTTCGCCTGTAAATGGCCCAACCAAGGTTGACCGTAGAAAGACACGGTCTCGAATTCGGGTTTGAATTATAAAATATTCGCCATCTTGAATAATTGCTGCTCTGATTTTTAGATTTAAATCATCTAAGTCTTCTTCGGAAAGATTTTTATCTATGTAGCGATAGCAAAGAATATTTGACTCGGGGTCTTCTACAGGCATTTCAAAATGGCCATCAGCTTCAATCAATTTGGCGAAGGTCTTGCCAAGGTCATATTGTCGATCGAGGTAAGTTTCGAAAAGCTCCTCGCCATAGTTTCTTAGTAAAGTATAAACCCGAAGACTCATTGTAGTTTTGGTCAATTCAAAAGTACGTTTCGCAAGGTTATACCACTCGCTACTCTCTGCATCATCCCAAAGATAAGATGCCTTTTGAGCAAAAGTTTGATACGAATGATTTCCATTTTTAAAAACGAGAGCAGTGACTAAAGAAGACGTCAATAACATTTTATGAAAATCGATAATAACAGAATCTGCTCGCTCGATTCCATTTAAAAGGTGACGATATTTTTTTGAAAAAAGTAAGGCTCCTCCATGAGCAGCGTCAACATGTAGCCAAAGTTTTCGAGCTTCACAAAAATCAGCAATCGGGTGAATTGAATCGTGTGCACCGATCGCAGTAGAACAAGCATTTGCAATCACTCCAATCACTTCTATTCCTTTTTCGCGAGCAGCTTGATAATGTTTTTCTAATTGGGAAGCATCTAATCTAAACAAATCATCAACAGGGATTTTGATTAATCCTTGACTACCCAAACCCATGGTCTGAATCGCTTTGCTTACCGAATAATGCGCTTCTTCAGAAACCATAAAAGCGTATTGCTTTCCATGATATCCTTGATCCCAAACGTCATCTTTTATCATGACAGAACGAGCACAAAGTAAAGCGGTAAGATTTCCAAGGGTGCCTCCAGAAGTGAGAAAACCACTGCTTTTATCTTCAGGGATTCCAATTTTTTTAGAAAGAATTTCTATGATCAATCGTTCTAGCACAACACCGGTGTGACCTTGTTCGTAAACACCCATTCCTGTGTCAAGAAAACAGCTGAATAATTCTGCCAGTACAGCATCAGGAGCAACCGGTGAAGTCTGGTGGCCAATGTATTTTGGATGATGTAAGTGATTGAAAAGGGATAATGCTTTTTTATAAAAATCTCCTTCAGGATTTTCGTAGTCGGCTTTCCAGAAATTGAAAAGATCATCAGGAGAAGTAGATGGCATTACCTTGTCTTCTAAATCTGGAGATTGCATTTTTGCTAAATGCTCTGTCAGTAGGTCAATGAGTTCGTAGCCATTTTTACGAAAGGATTCTGGATCGTAGGCTTTTTTTAAAATATCGGACATGGGAGGAATTACTTTTTTCGATCATAGATTTTAAAAGTATAATCGTGTTCGTTTTTGCCTTCTGCTTTTTGAGGATCTTCAGAAACCAGTGTCCATTCGTCCATATTTAATTTTGGAAAACGAACATCTCCATCGACTTCAAGATCAACTTCGGTGAGGTACAAACGATCCCAGAGGTTTTGACTTAAAGCATAAATTTGAGCACCGCCAATAATGAAAGCTTCTGTTTCTCCATTTTCTTTTGCAATGCTTAGAGCTTCTTCGACAGAGTTGGTCACTAAGCAATTTGAAGCAACGTAAAAAGGATTTCGGGTAACGATAACATTCGTCCGTTTGGGTAATGGTCGTCCGATAGAATCAAAACTTTTTCGACCCATAATGATATGATGATCTAGGGTCGTTTTTTTAAAATATTTCAAATCCGCTGGAAGGTACCAAGGGATATCGTTGTCCTTGCCGATTACATTGTCTTTAGCTACTGCTACTATTGCCGAAATTTTCATCAATCTTGTTTTTGTATAACTTTCTTTTTTACCTCTTTTACTTGCTTAGATGAACGCAAGTCTGTAAGGTTTAATTCCTCCAGTGTAATCTTTCTTTCTTCGCTATCATATTTTGAAAGATGTTTTCTGGTTTTGCTTGCAAATCTAAGCATTGCTTTCCATTTATTGGAGGCCATCTTCAAAACATTTTCCTCATTTTCAAAAGCAGATACCGGAATGACATGAAAGGTTGCTTTTCCTTTTTTATCCTTGTGGATGTATCTCCAAACCGGAATGTAAGCATGATTACCTAGAGTAAGTTTGTTCGTTTTTAGATTTTTAAGTAATTCAATTTCAAACATCAACCCGCCGTCAGTATTTGGTTTGGTTTGGTTAGAAATAAAATTACCTAAGGAATAGGTGATTACTCGTTTTTTTATGAGGCTATCTTTCTCCATAAGATCTGAGTTCTTGATTGGTTGAATCACATGCGGATGACTACCGATTATTAAGTCCGCTCCCCAATCAAATATTTGCTTAGCTAATTTTCGTTGTTTTGGGCTCTCTATCAGTTTATATTCTAGGCCCCAATGCATCAACACAATAATGGCATCGGGTTTCAAAGAACGAGCGACTTCCATGTCTTTTTTTATTTGAACGGGATCGATGAGGTTGACAACAGTAGGTGCTTTGGTGGGCATGCCGTTTGTGTCGTAGGTATAGTTTAGGAAAGCGAGTTTGAAATTATTCTTGTAAACAATCAGAGGGTAAAACCAGTCTTTTTCTTTTTGATTTTTAAAAGTACCTGTTTGATAAAAGCCGTAATCTTTTAGCGTGTTGATGGTTTCGATGACTCCTGTTTTACCAGCATCATTTGAATGATTATTAGACGTAACCATCATGTCGAAACCAGCTAGGCGCAAAGCTTTTGCCAGATCGTCTGGACTTCGAAACATAGGGTATCCTTGATATGGTGGTTTGCCTGGTAAAGTAACTTCAAGGTTGCCAATAGCAAGGTCAGCGGATTCGATAATCGGAGCGACGTATTTGAAATTCGGTTCGTAATTGTAGCTTTTGTTTTTGACCAACTCTGCTGATCTGATTTGAGGGCCGTGTCCCATGACATCACCTACGAAAAGCAATTTAAGACTAGCTGTGCTGTCTTGAGCTATTCCAGATATCGAGATGGAAAAGATAAGAAATAGTAAGGCGTAAGTACGCTTAATTAGTTTCATAGAGATGAGGTGTTAAAGGTGGCAATTGTTTCTAAAATCTAGGGAGAGGGAAAATAATTTCAATGAATGGAACTTGACTGAATGAATTTATAAAAAATATTTATGGCTTTATTTTTTCAATTAAATTAGCTTTGACCATACGATCTTCGATCCATAATCTGGATGCATCAACGGAATCTCTAAGATACTCTTCAATCATTAAACCTGCAATTGGTGCGCCATAATTCGATCCCCAGCCTCCGCTTTCAACATAGACGGCAATGGCAATTTTAGGATTATCTTTTGGCGCAAAAGCAAAAAATACAGAGTGATCTTCTCCGTGTGGATTTTGAGAAGTTCCTGTTTTTCCACAAACTTCAATGTCTTTGATTTTAGCCATTTTTCCTGTTCCAAAATCAATGGCTTGATGCATACCTTTGATCACTGGTTCAAAATGTTTTTTATCTACTAGTGTCTGTTTCTTTGTAGTATATTTTTCAGGGATTTGAAAATCATTATTTGAAAACTCTTTTATTAAATGCGGTTGATAAAAGAATCCTTTGTTCCCGATAGTTGCTGCGAGATTTGCCATCTGGAGTGTGGTCATTTGTATTTCTCCTTGGCCAATTCCAATGGACATAATGGTAGGTGATTTCCAGCTACCTTTGTTTCTAGGATATAGAAAATCATAGTATTCACTAGTAGGAATATTTCCTTTCATTTCGTTTGGGATATCAACACCCAAAGGGCTTCCTAGACCAAAGGATTCGAGATACTTATTAAACATATCTAATCCAGAATGAGGATTATTGAAACCATCTTTGTCTACGATGTCTCGAAGTACCGTAAAGAAATAAGCATTGCAGGAATGTTCCAGAGCTTTTGAAACATCATAACAAAATGAATGTTGATGACAGCCTCTACGTACTCCTTTGTAATAATAACCAGCATTGCAAGAGATACCTCGATTTGGTTCTAGAATATTTTCTTGCATGGCAATTAAGGCAACAACCGTTTTGAAAATGGAACCCGGAGGATATTGAGCCATTACAGATCTGTCGAAGAAAGGGTTTAAACTATCTTGAAGTAACTGGTTGTATGCTTGCCCTCTGTCCCTGTTAATGGTTAAAAGATTTGGATTGTAAGATGGGGTACTAATCATTGCTAGGATCTCACCGCTTTCAGGTTCAATAGCGACAATACTACCAATCTTGTTTTGCATCAGATATTCACCATATTTTTGGAGATCTAAATCTAGAGTGGTTCTGATGTCTGTGCCTGAAACAGCAGGCTTGTCTTGAGTACCACTTTGGTAAGGTCCAACTTCTCGACCAACGTTATCTTTTAGTATTTTTTGAACTCCTTTTTCACCACGAAGTTCTTTTTCATATTTCAATTCTAAACCACTAGTGCCGATATAATCGAAGGTTTGATAATGACCTTCAGACTCTTCGATTTGTTTTTTATTTACTTCACTCAGGTATCCTAAAACATGCGGTGCATTTTGGTGAGGGTAACTTCGAACGTTTCGGAGTTGGATAGAAAAACCAGGGAAATCATGCAAGTGCTCTTGTAGTCTCGCATAAGTTCTTGAAGATATTTTTGATTCAAAAACAAAAGGAATCCTTTTTGAATATCGAACGTCTCTAAAGTTTTTATTGATACGAGTTTTAAATTCTTCTTTGCTGATGTTAAGAAGCTGACACATCTTAAGTGTATCCATCGTCGGAGATAATTGATTATACGTAACCCGAAGGTCGTACATCGGATTGTTATTGATCAGTAATTTTCCATTTCTATCATAAAGTAATCCCCGAGAAGGGTAAAGCGTATAATTATCTACTGCTGTGGCGATCGCTCGTTTTTCGTAAGAAGTATCAAAGATTTGAATTTGAGCTACTTTGATCAATAGCAAGATTGCTGCAATTAGGAAAAGCAGTTTAATGAAAAATGATCGTTCTTGATAATTATCTTTCATGTTGTTATAACACTTCTATTAAGAAAAGCATTGTTACTTAACAAAGTTAATAAAAAATGATCAGTCAAAATTTCGGATATTAAAAACTTCTTTATTCTTCAGGATCCAAGACTAGCATATAAATTAATACAATCAGCATTGATACTAAAAAAGTTGAAACTGTTCTTAAAAAGATTTCAGCGATATAATAAAAGGTGAAAGCATCAACTGAAAAATAGAAAAATAGATGAAGAAAAAACATGGTTGCAGCATATCCTAAAAACCAATTGATTCCGAAACGCTTTTTAGTTGGACTGAAATTTAAATTATAACCACCTTTAGGTGCAAACATCGCTAAAATATATGGTCGTATAAATCCGGTAAAAACACAAGCACTAGCATGAACGCCGTAAGTATCATAAAAGGCATCTACAAGGATACCCATTGCAAAACCTACTAAGACAAGAATGGAGTGTGGCGTTCTAAGTGGTAAAAGAATCAAGAATAGTGGATAGATGACAATATGAATATAATTGAAACTCTGCCCACCAAGGTGGATGTTTTTTAGAAGCAAAACCTGAATAAAAAGAAGAGCAATGAAGCGCAGCAAATTTGTCATTACGACATTACTCATCGGACACCTCCTTCTTTAATGCTTCTATTTCTTTTTTCATAAGATTTTCAACAACATGAACATATTTGATATTGCTCAAATCAGTGCTAAGATTAACATCGATTTCATAAAAGTTTGTGCCGGCTTGCTGCCAGAAAGTGTCGATCGTTCCGATCATAATTCCTTCCGGGAAAATACTGGAGTAGCTACTGGTTTGGATCGTATCGCCGATAACAAGGTTGGCGTGTTTTGGGACATCTACGAGATTTACTTTCATAGGATCACGACCTCTCCATACTAGTGATCCAAAATAGCCATTTCTTCGTATCGCAGCACTGATTTTGGATTGGCTATGCAAAATAGGAAGCACTCTGGAGTAATTATCTGTGGTGCTTTTTACAATTCCAATAACACCATTACCTCCTACCCCTACAATTCCCATACTTTTTTTGATACCATGCTTTTTTCCGCGATTGATGGTCAGACTGTTATTAGTTAGGCTAGTAGAATTGCTCGTTACTTTAGCTGCCGTGAATGTAAACATTTGCTCGGTCTCTGGTACCTGGATAGAGTCTCGACGAATGGTCTGGATGAATAAGGCATTATCTCGTTCTTGGAGTAGCCTTGAATTTGCTCTAGCAAGGCTGTCGTTGTGATCGGATAAATTGATGAATTGAGTGACTTTATCGCCTTGGTTGGTCATCGAATTACTTGCAGCAGAGAAAAAATTGTTGAAGATAGCACTTTGTCCAGTATTGTTATTAACCACTAAAAACATACACAGTAACTCCATCAAAACGAAAGTTACAAAGCCTCCATGTTTTACGAAAAGGAAAATCAGATTACGCATAATCTTTGCCTCTGCTGTTGGTTAATAAAAAAGTTAGAAATAGGTTCTAGCTAAGTCCAGAATAATGGATATTCAAAAATAAGTGCAAATATACTGGAAATCAACAAAGAAGCTAGAGAAATTTATACACTCTTCCGATCTATCAAGAAAGAAAATTTGTCGGTATTTTTTAAAGCAATACCTGTACCTCTAACTACTGCTCGTAAAGGATCTTCGGCAATGTGAACTGGAAGTTTGGTTTTAGAAGCAATTCTAATATCCAGTCCTCGAAGTAATGCACCACCTCCAGTAAGGTAAAGTCCTTTTTGATAAATGTCAGAAGCAAGTTCTGGTGGAGTTGTTTCCAATGCTTTTAAAACAGCATCTTCTACTTTAGAAATAGATTTATCAAGAGCGTGAGCGATTTCTTGATAAGTAATGGTGATCTGTTTTGGAATACCTGTCATCAAATCTCGTCCGTTCACCGCATAATCATCTGGTGGAGTTTCTAATTCATGTAAAGCAGAACCAACATGAATTTTAATCTGCTCAGAAGTCCGTTCCCCAATTAACATATTGTGTTGACGTTTCATGTAATTCATGATGTCCATTGTGAATTCATCTCCGGCAGTTCGGATTGATTGATCACAAACAATACCTGAAAGTGCTATTACGGCAATCTCTGTTGTTCCTCCTCCTATGTCAATGATCATGTTTCCGACTGGCTCTTCTACGTCAAGTCCTATCCCGAGCGCTGCAGCCATTGGTTCATGAATCAGGTATGTTTCTTTAGAATCTACATTATCTGCGGAATCAAAAACGGCTCTTTTTTCAACTTCTGTAATACCAGATGGGATACAAATAACCATTTTAAGATGAGAGAAAAATTTTCTCTTTTCTCCTATCATTTCAATTAAACCGTGAATTAGACTTTCTGCAGCTTGGAAATCTGCGATTACACCGTCCTTTAGTGGACGTATAGTCACAAGATTACTGTGGGTCTTCTCATGCATTTGCATGGCTTTTTCACCTACGGCAAGGACTTCGTTGGTAATCCGATTTATTGCCACAATAGACGGTTGATCGATGACGATTTTACCATCTTGAATAATTAAGGTATTTGCAGTCCCTAGATCTACTGCTAATTCTTGCCGAAAAAAACTAAAAAGGCCCATTTATATTAAAGTATAAAAATCAGTTAATAACAATACAATTCAAATATTGTACCCAAATTGGGTGCAAAGCGTTGGGATTCTATTTTGCTAATAAAATAAGTTGACAAAGAAAGGTATCTGACTCAAATGAACTCAAAATGAACTCAAGTACCAAAAATACTATTATTTATCATTAAATGAGCCTGCCAAAACGGTAGTGAATGCATTTTTATCAAAGTATTTATTTGCGAGTTCTTTGATATCCTTTGGAGTAATATTCTTAATTATTTTTATATGATCGTGAAAGGCCTCTACATCAAGATCTTTCGCATATATGTTTTTTATCAATTGTGCTGTTGCAAAAGGTCCATCGATCAAATGTAAAGACTGACCCAAAATGTAATTTTTGACCATTCCAAACTCAATTTCACCAACTGTCTTGGTTTTGAGAATTTCCATTTCATTATAGATCTCTTTAATACAAGGGTCTAGTTGATCATTACCTACATCACTACTGATGTAGAAAAAGCCATCTTTATTATAAGCGTCAAGAGAGGAGTAGATACCATAAGTATAGCCTTTTTCTTCTCTGATGTTTTTCATAAGTCGAGATCCAAAGTATCCACCAAACAGGGTATTTAAGAAAAACATTTTTGAGAAGTCTTCATGATTTCGTGAAAACATTTTTCTACCCATCTTTATTGAAACCTGTGATTCGTTTTTTGTGCTTTCAATAAAGGTTTCGTTTAAAGGCTTAGTATCATGGAAGCTTTGTTTAAATTTTGTCTTGGCTTCAGTTTTTTGACTGAGGGTTTCGATGATTTTGCTTCTAATTTCCGGGCTATATTTTCCGCTAAGGATTAAAAAAGCATTATCGAGATGGATATTTAAATTATAGAATTTTTTAAGATCGTTTGCATTGAGTGCATTGATATCCTCAGGTTGGGTGTTGTAACCATAAGGATGTTTAGATCCAAAGAGTTTTTCTGTAAGTACTCTGTATGAGATGACATCATTTTTCGAAATTTGGTTTTTAAGCTTCTGGCTGCTTACGTCAACGTACTTTTTGGTCTCTTTTTCAGAGAACAAAGGATTGAAGATAATATTACAGAACTGAGGCCAAACATCAAAAAAGTGTCTGTTTAAGCAAACTAAACTTATACTTGAAGATTCTAGTGCGCACTTATATTTGACTACTGCGCCATAAAAGTCAAAGATCTCAGCAATTTCCTGACTGGTTTTGTCGGAAGTCCCATCACCTATAACCTGAAGACAGGCTCTAGCGGCGGCAATTTTTTCTTCGTTTACTCTACCAGATTTGAAAACCAATTCAACTTTGACGATTTCCTGAGTCCCAATATTGATTTCATGGACAGGTAATCCATTAGAAAGGTGTGTAGATTTGACATTTTCTATTTTTAAGTTGAAATCTGTGGTTATCCTAGGTGCTGTTTTTCTGTCTAACATCTCTTCAATTGCGGCACAAATTTGAACTATTTTCCCTGAAAATGCACAAAAAGCCTTGAATCTGCCCAATCATAGGAATTCTGGAGCCATTAGCAGGCATTAAATGGCAGATATTCTAAGAATTGAGATAATCAAATTGCATTAATTTCGGGTTTAATCAGCTATAAGTTAACTTAGCGGAGCAATTAAATTTATAATTACCAACAAAGCAATAAAATGGTATTTGAAGTCTCTTCGAGTGAATTATTAAAGAAATTACAAGTTGCATCAGGAGCCATAAGTTCAAATCCTGTGATTCCAATTTTAGAAGATTTCTTATTTGACCTTTCTGGCAATGAAATAACAATATCTGCTACCAACTTGGAAGTCACTATAATTTCTTCAATTGAGGTTAAAGGGAAGGAAGATGGAAGAGTAGCAATACCAGCTAAAATTCTATTAGATACTTTAAAAGCATTACCCGACCAACCAGTTAAATTCAAAATCCACAAAGACAACAATTCGATAAAAATTAAGTCTGCTTATGGGGAGTATAAACTAACAGGAGACAATGCTAGTGATTTTCCGGAAACGCCAGCAGAAGATAATGTCAATGAAATAGAATTGGAAAGCAGTTCGCTGATCAAGGCAATTAACAATACCATATTTGCAACAAGTAATGACGAACTGAGATTGGCGATGACAGGTGTATTGATGCAAATGGATTTTAATAAAGTCATTTTTGTTTCTACAGATGCGCACAAACTTGTCAAATATACAATTGGAGGGTTGAGCAGTGATTTAACAGAGTCGATTATTATTCCAAAGAAAGGATTGACTGTCTTTAAAAATGCAATTTCAAGCAGTGATGAAGAATCTGCAAAGATCTCTTTCAACAATAAAAATATATTTTTCAAATCTGGTGACACCTTAGTCATTAGTAGGTTGATTGATTCTAAGTATCCGGATTACAATGCGGTTATACCAGTAGATAACGATAAGACTTTAACAGTGAATAGATCAGACTTTCAAAACTCACTTAAAAGGATTGTTATTTACTCTAATAAAACAACTAATCAAGTTGTGCTAAATTTGGCGGAAGACAGTTTAACAATTTCTGCACAAGATTTAGATTTTTCTAATGAGGAGACAGAGCAAATAAGTTGCGATTATAAAAGTGATCCTTTAACGATTGGATTTAATGCAAAGTTTTTGGTAGAGATGTTGGGTATCATAGAAACGGATGATATTAATCTTCAATTATCTGCACCAAATAAGGCAGGAATACTTTTACCAACGGATGAATCTGATCAGGAAAAATTAATGATGCTTGTCATGCCAGTGATGATGAGTCACTAAAACAAAATTACATTTGAAAATCGGGTTATATTTTGGGTCTTTTAATCCAGTCCATATAGGGCATATGATAATTGCCAACTACATGGTCAATACGACAGACCTAGATGCTATTTGGATGGTTGTTACGCCCCACAATCCGCATAAAAACAAAAAGACATTAGCAAAGGATTATGACCGACTGCATTTAGTTAATTTGGCTTGTGAAGACACAAGTAAAATTAGATCATCACAGATAGAATTTAACTTACCCAAACCTTCTTATACAATTGATACGATGACTTATTTGGATGAAAAACATCCAGACTATGTTTTCAGTTTGATTATGGGCGGAGATAATTTATTGACTTTGCATAAGTGGAAAAACTATGAATTGTTAATTGACAAGTATCCGATCTATGTATATCAAAGACCGACATACGAAACACCAGAACTTGTCAGTCACCCTAATATTACTCTGTGTGATGCGCCGTTATTGGAGATTTCATCGTCATATATAAGGAGTCTCATAAAAGATAAAAAGTCGATTAGATATCTTGTGCCAGACAAGGTTTATGAATATTTAGAGAATAATCCAATTTACGAAAGGCTTGTTCAATAATCTGTTGATATTTACGTTTTTATGCTATCTATGATACGAGGAACTTTACTATTATTTATAAGCCTGCTTTGTACACAGGAGATCTTTGCTCAAAGTGACATTGCGATAGGAGAATGGAAATCTCATTTGACTTATTCTCATGCGCGATTTGTGACCCAGACTGCAGAGAAAATTGTTTATGGAACAGAATTGTCCATTTTTACTATTGATAAAGAAGATAGTTCAGAAGAATTTATCAGCAAAGTTGAAGGATTAACAGAGACGGGAATCCAACATTTATCTTACGATAAGTTCAATGACCAAGTTATTATCGCATACGATAACAGTATTATAGACCTCGTTTCATCTACCGATGTATTTCCCATTTTTGATTTAAGAGAAAACACAAATTTTACCAATCGACAAATCTTCGACACTTACGTTCAAAATGAAGATTGGATGTATGTCGCAACGGGTTTTGGTTTGGTTCAATATAACTTAACCAATAAAGAGTTTGGCTTCACCTTAGATGCTAAGCAAATAATTAATAATGTTGGTGGTAATGATGATATTGTTTTAATGTGTGGTGAGAACGGTGTGTACAAATTAGATGTTTTAAGTTCAACTTTCCCAAACGCATTTAGTGAATGGGAATTGATCCAGAATGGATTGCCAATGGATTATAGTCCATCAGATGTTTTAGTGATAGGCAATCGATCGTATATAACAATCGACAACATTGTATATGGTTCGGATAACTTTACGGACTATGAACTTGTGTATGAAAACGAAGATGCTGATTTTGCAATTACTTTTTTAAAGGAAGT